>NZ_JAYESJ010000002.1 GCF_034720595.1 Rhizobium sp. CC-YZS058
AGCTCTTGAAACGCGTAGACCGCTTCCAGAATGGACGGCGGATTTCCAACGAGTATGACCTTTCGCCGCTGGTCGAGCGGATCAAGGCAATCTCGCTCGATATGGCTCAAGCAAAGGAAGAGGCAGACCAGGCCAAGAGAAAGGCGGTTCGCCCAGGGACCCGAAAGCGCACAAAGGCAACGGTATAAAGGAGACCGAGATGAGCATGGGCTTATACGAATACATCTCTCTTGCGGTGGCTGTGGCCGGCCTCCTTGTTGCGGTTCTGCAGCTGCGTTCGCGTCGCTGACGGAAACGAGCAGGGCCGCCCCTTTGGCGGCCCCTCGATAAATCTGCGATAGGGCCTTACGCTACCCGCAGATCTACTGGTTTGAGCTCCTGGAGCGCGTGCAGATATGCGACGGCACGCTGCGCATGGGCGGCGGCCTGGAAGATGGCCCGTTTGTCATCCGTCAGCACTTTCAGCCAAGACTGAAGGTAGGAGGCATGGTCCGGCCGCGGCTCGAGTTCGGGAACGATCCCGAGGTCGGCGCAGAGGAAGCAACTCCCGAGTTCCGCAATGAGCTCTTCACGAGCTCGCTCTGTCCGATCTTTTGCATAGCGCGACAGGTCACGGCCGACGCGATGCTCTGCCGCCGTCCAGTGCGTCGCCTCATGGCTGAGGACGGCTGCATAACCGGCAGCATCGCGGAACGCCTCAAAGGGCGGCATCTGAATATAGTCCATGACAGGCGAGTAGTAAGCCTGATTGCCACCATGCCGGATGATTGCGCCCGTCGCTTTGAAGAAGCGATCGGCGCTCTCGAGGCGCTCGACAGGATCCCGAACCCTGGCTGGCGGGGCATAGTAGGTGTCTGGCAACCCATCGATCTGCTCGATATTGAACACCGAATACGCCTTTAGGAATGGGATTTCCCGATCGACATCGTTGCCGCTCTTGTCGGCCACCGATTTGGTGAAGCGACTGGCGAAGACGACCGTCGAGCCCGTTTCGCCCTTTCGCACGGCTCCGCCCAGTTCGAGAGCCTGTTTGAATGTCATCCACATCGAGGAGGAGAAGCCGCGCGAAACCTGCTCCGACCACAGCAGGAGCACGTTCATCCCCGAGTAGGGCAGCACATTGTGGCGCACCGGCCGGGTGATACGACCATCGGTGTTGGCGGCGCTCCACGGCTTGATCCAGGGGCGCACGCCCTGTTCGAGATCC
Organism: Rhizobium sp. CC-YZS058; assembly: GCF_034720595.1. Taxonomy (NCBI): domain Bacteria; kingdom Pseudomonadati; phylum Pseudomonadota; class Alphaproteobacteria; order Hyphomicrobiales; family Rhizobiaceae; genus Rhizobium; species Rhizobium sp. CC-YZS058. The sequence goes on from NZ_JAYESJ010000002.1 coordinate 1,208, forward strand.
TCGACGATCCGCTCGGTGATCCGCGTATAGATGTCGATACGATCCGTTTCCGTTTTCCTGACCATGACTTCCTTCTCCTTTTCTCAAGACCGCGTCTGTCGCGGTCTGTCACGGAGGTCCGAAGTCAGGGGCCGTTGGTGTGACCAAGCACCGGAACGGCCGCAACAGCGTGGAGGACGGCAAAGCCGTTGCATGGTCGCCCGGCTCCTGCAGGACCGCCGACCGGGACGGGCCGCGACCGGCACGTCTCCAGCTTTTCCCCTCGGCATGAAAAATGGCCGGCGCTTGCAGGCGCCAGCCTCGAAGGAAAGGAAAAGGGCGGGGTTGTCCCCGCCGATGGTATCATCCGAAGGCAGCCATCTGAGCTTCGGCCGCCTTGCGGTCGAGCGAAGCGCCCGGGTTCTCAACCGGCCGGTCGAAGGGCTTCCAGGTTTCGCCGACAACCTGTTCGTAGGCGGTGACAGCCCCTTCGGCTGCCATGCGCAACGCATGGGACTGGACACCCATGTCGGCCGCGAACTCCCGCTTGCGCTGGGCGCCGCTGTCATAGCCGACCGGACCGTCGAGATCCTCGTCGCGGGCATCGTTCGAGGCTTTGGCCGTTGCGTCGCGCGCCTCGGTGACGGCACGTGAGTAGAACTGTCCGGCGCCATGCGCCGATCCGACGAAGGCCCCGACGATCCGTTGCAGATGAATCTGCATGGCTTTCTCGCCCAGGCCTTCGGAGAGGCTTTCGGCGGTCTCGACGATTAGCCGCTCATGCAGGCTGCGGATGCCATCGCTGTCGACGATGGCCGTGCCGAAGCTTTCGGCAATCTTGTGCGCCTGCACGGCGTCGGGGCAGGAGAGGCGGACCATTTCGAGGGTGGTGCCGCGGCGGGATTGCGCCGATCGAGCGTTGGAGCGATTGGGAGTGGCGGGCTTGGCCATGTCTGTTCCTTCCGTGGCTGCCGAAGCGGTTCCGGCCCGTGCCGGTGTGCCCTTCGATGCGGACGACCAGAACCGGCAAGGGACGGGCGGCTTCACAGGTCCGATCCGACTGAACCAGCAGGGCAGGTTTGCGGGCCAGCAGGTCTTGACCTGAGCAGATCGCGGGATTGCCCTCGCGCAGAGAGGTGGGTCGGCCGCTCCGCGGCGCGCCAGCGGCCTTGAAACGACCGGCCGCCGGTTCAGACCGCAGCGAAAAAGAAGGGCAGTCCGGCACGGATCCGATATCAGATGCAAGCCGACGGCTGATGACATGGCCAAGCACGCCACCTTGGCGGTACCGGGCTGCTGACAGGCCACCCTGCAACCTCCATCTCAGGTCCACCTATCCCGCGACAGTGGGAAGGTCGCATCAGCGCACAGTTCGAATTCATCGATGACGTGCTGTTGCATTGCCAACCAGTGTGCGAGCGTGTCGAGTTCGGCCCATCGTTCGAAAGCCAGGCGGTCTGCCATCTCATGCCGGTAGAGCCGGAGGCCGGATCGGCGCCGTGCCCGGCTCCGGACTTTCATAGTGATCGCTTGCCGGCCGGCGCGGGCTGCAATCTGCCGGTTTAGACAATCGATATGCCGCTGGGTCTCACGCCGGGCGCCGATCGCGTTTTCCAGCGGTTTTGGAGCGAGGGCGTCAATCATGACCCATCCTCCCGACCTCGCCAGCCGATGAAGGAGGACGGCCCATGATACTCAGCATGCCGGACGGGATCGATGACAAAGCCGAACCGGCTGCGCCCGGCATACTCGTCGCTCGGGACCAGGAAGCGACGCTCATCGTTGTCTGCTGGCCGGTTATCCGCCCCTTGATTACTGGCGACGACCGCCACGACCTCGGTCATTCCGGGGTGCTGATCGGAAAAGATTGCAGATTTGACGACGTGGTCAGCGGCGTGACGCTGATCGAACGCCCTGCGATCCTTGGCCCAACTTTCACCCTCGGCCAGTTTGGAGCCGTGGATCGCCTCCCAGGCATCTGGCCAGGAGTTGCGGATGGTCTTCTCCGCCAGGGATCTCTCATAGCCGGTAAACAGTTCCGGAAAGCCGAGCGCCACGATCGCCCATTCGCAATCCTCCTCGTACCAGGGGGTGACTTTGCGCAGCAACGGATGGACTTTGCCATTGCGGTCGGAAGAAAGGTGGAAACCGCCGTGGCCGGCCGTGCTGTGGAAGACAACGCCATCGGCATAGACGACCGCCATTTGCGATCCGCCCCAGGGCGTGCTCGCCGCCGTGCGTGTCTGTGCGCGGTTCAGCGTAGCCAGATCGCGTTTGTGACCAGCGGTCTCGGTGACACGCACACGAAACTCGGCTTCGTCGGCCACCCGGCCATCGTGCCCGATGAAGTCGGTGCGCGTCAGCTCGGCGAGAGGCCGTCGTACGAAGACCGCGCTCGCAAGAAAGGCAAAGCCGCTGGGCGACGTGATCATGGCAAGCACGACGTCATCAATACGGGCGACGGGCATGCCATCGGCGCTGGTGGCAAACTCCACCCCCGAAAGATCGGGGGTGGGTGCTGCTGTGTTCGACTGGACAGCGGCGGTCATGCTGCTGCCCTCTGGTCGAAGTCCTGGTCGTGTTCTTCCTCGGCAGCGCCGTCAATGTCCTGCGGATCGTCCTGGCCAACCTCCTTGTCGACCTGCCCTGCCTGCTCTTCACCGGCGTCGTCGGCATCATCCTCGTCATTGCGTGAGCCAGTGCCGATGACATCGGTGGCGGCACCCGCCCTTATCCATTCAAGCAGCTCATCGGCCGGCGGCGCGAAGCGGCCGGACGGGTGGACGAAGTGCTCGCTCGCAAAATGCTCGACCAGCGCTGCGCGGGTTTCGCGCACCTTTTGCCTTGGCTGGACCGATGCTTCGGCGCAAGACGCTTCCAGCGCCTGGCGCGACAGGCACAAAAGGAAATCCTCCGAGCCCATGTTCGGCAGGTATTCATCCGCACCGATCACATCGCCGGCGATGCGCGAGATCATGCCGCTGTCCGACATGCCACGACGGCACGAGAGAACGTCGATCAGCACGGAGCGGACGGCGACCCGTAGCGTATCTTGTTCGAAATCAAGCTTGCCATGCTCGTCGAACAGCCCGACGGCGTGGCGCGAAAAGCGCTTACCGCCATAGAAGGTGCCATCGGCGCCGGAGTCGACGCGGACATTCTGCCCGGCAAAGGCCAGCACCATCAGCGCCATCAGCATGTCGTCCTCGATTGGAGCGCGGCCGAGCGCATCGTGGAGGGCATCGGTGCGGAAATCGCCGATCATGTCGTGGCCCTTCTGGGTCACATCGGGCCGGACCTTCGGCGCGGCGATTGCGTCGGTGTCGTCGCCACGTGCGACTGATCCGTCACCACCGGCGCCCTTCGGCTTCGCCGCCTCGGGTATGCGGTAATGGACCGTCTGCACCTTTCCATCGCGATCGAGATACATCGCCGCGTGGTCGGACTTGGACGGTTTGCCGTAAACCTGGCTTGCCTTCTTCGGTAGCTCCGGCTGGCCCCAGCTGTTGACGTCGACGATCCCGCCCTTTTTCGGCAGGTTGCTGGTCATCCATTCGTGCTGCGCGCCGAGAAAGCCCTCGACATTGGTCGTGTATCGGCCGTCCTGGTCAGCCGGCGCGAAGAGATCCTCGACCCACTCGATCCCGTAGGCTTGGGCGAGATCGTCGCCAAAACTCGCATCCTTTGCGTACATGCGCTTCTTGGTCAGCGCGTTTGCGATCTGCCACCAGGGTGCCGTGTCACCCTTCTTGGGCTTGTGGGCCTTCCAGACCTCTTTCTGGTCGACCTGACCGGCCGCAGCGATCACCCGCAACTGTTGCTCGTTCGGCATATCGCCGAGCGCCATCTGTTCGAGCATGGCCGGCAGGACGTTGGCGAGCAGGCGTAGCTTGCGGATCTGGCGGACGGGAAGGGCGAGAGCCACGGCGATCGCTTCCTCGGTCCAGCCGAGAGCCACGAGGCGCTCGATGCCGCGCCATTGATCGACGGGATTGAGCGGTTCACGGGCGCTGTTCTCGACCATGGAACGCATCGCGCCCCAAGAACCCGGATTGTCGTTAGCGGCGTCCACGACGAGGATTTCGATTTCTTCGAGGCCGGCGGCGATTGCGAGCCGGACCCGGCGATGGCCGGCATCAATGATGTAGCCGTTGCCACCATCCGGTTCCGGCGCGACGACCGGCGGCTGGACGATACCGACGGCCTTGATCGTGGCGAGCATCAGCGCATCCGCCTGCGGTGACGACTTCGAATGGCGCATCCGCTCTGGGTTTTCCTTCAGAGCGCGCGGGTCAATCTTCATGATCTGCATGGGACCGTTCCTTTCAGGAGAGTTCCGGACCGGCGCCTTGCCAGCCCTTCCTGTCTTCATTTTTTCTCGAAGACACCTCCCGGACCGCCGATCGGCCGGACTGACGCAACTGCGACCGAGCATCCCTGCTGCGAAGGACAAGCAGGGCTGACAGCCCTGCGAAGGTCGAGTGGCCGGGATGGCGCAGGTGGCCGTTGAGCGACAGCGGCGGCAGGAGGACCGATCGGCGAAGGGTTCCGTCCCTCCTCCATATATCCCATTTCTTTCTTGAAAAACCGGTGCACGCACGCTGCGGTCAGATCGGCACGTGAGAACCTTGGCTGGAAACAGAAACGCAAAAAGGGCGCTCGACCCGCGAGGGGAGCGCCCTTTTTTGATCCCGGACGATATCGAAAGCCACCGCAATTGCGGCGGCAGGATATCATCTGAACGGGAAGTAAAGCTCAGATATTGTCGATGACGGGAAGATTCAAGTCGGGCGTCTGCTAAGGGGACACGGCAGGAGAACGCCGGTCAGCGCAAAAGTCCGCTGCCTTCGAACTCTTCCCAGCCCTCCAGTAGCGTCGGCGGATCGTTGGGTTTTGCAGGCGGCGAGATCTTCGCCTTCTTCTTCAGGATACGCGTCAGCTTCGCCCGGTAAGCAGCCTCTCGGCGTTTTTCCGCTTTCGCCCCCGCATCTTCTTCGCGCCATTCATCAACGGCGCCGCGATCGAGAATATCTTCGACGACCTTGGGATCGAACACATGGAAGGTGATACGTTTCGCACGGCCGTTCAGTCTGACCGTTCTCGTACCGGCACTGGGCAGACGTCCATCTGCCAGCCATCGATGGCGCTCGCTCGGTTTGATCGTCAGGATATCCTGAATTTCCCGCGGAATGACGGGCAGGGTATCGATCGCCTCCATCGTCCGGGCGATGATGGCTGCCGCAGCCTTGAACTCGGTCTGTGCATTGGCAGGCATCGCCAAGGTCAAGTTACTGGCTTCGAGGTCGACCGATTTCTTCGCTGGGGCCGGGAGACGCGCCCGTATTTCCAAGAGTATCCCTTTTGCACGCACGGCTGAGCCCAACGTCGCCGAGGCGGGCAGGGTCCACGAACGGATGAGTTCGATTTCGGGCGTGTCGGACTTTGCCATGCTGTAGAAAATGGGATTGCCGCCACGTTACGTCAACGTACTTCGCACCGGTTTGGAGTTGATCGTGAACCGAGCGAGCAAACAGTCGGAAACGACAGGTAAAAAGAAAGGGCCGACGGAAGACCGCGGCCCATAAAGTGTGGAGATCTAAACCTCCAGAGGGGAACAGCTGTTGCGGCGGAACTGGGAGGTGACCGCCATATGCATCAGCTGTTTGCACTATGATGAAATTCTCATCGCGATGCACCTATTTTTTGTGCAGTGCAGCTATGCGGCGAGCGACTGGCTTGCGCTCGCATCAGTATCCGCGGCAAGCATCGTCTCGATCTCCCTGAACTGTCGGCGCTTGTTGGAAAGCTCCTGTGCGAAGGCAAAGGTGCCGCCATCTCGCGACTGATATGAGGCCAAGCGATGCCTGGCGTCTTCGAGCCGCCGGCGATACTGGCGCTGTTCTTCGTCGAAGCCATCAAGTGCATGCTCCAACCGTGAGACGGCACCAAGCGGCGTCACCGTTATCGCCAGATCGATCTCGTAGTCGGCGCCGGTGCGCTGAAGCAGTGTCTCGTAGCGATAACCATCGCCTTTGCCGAAGCGCTCCCCCTCGTAAACGAGATCGAAGCCACCGATCGTCGCCAGATGCACCTCGCCCTCCTGCTGCAACCGCAGAAGTGTGAGGATCTCCTTCATCAGCGCGCGACCGGCCTCCTTGCGTTCGGTATGGTCCTGACCGAGCACCTTCATCGTGAAGGCATCGCCCGTGGTTGGCCGCAGCCGCTTGATGTCCTCGCCAATTTCACCGATCCGACGGGTCGAGACCTCGATCTCGCGTTCGGCGTCGCGCATCTGCCGGCGGACGGCATATTGGTCGTCCTCATGGGCAGCGCGCAGGCGCTCGAGCCGAGCGATATCGGCCTCGAGTCCAGCTTTCTGCATCAGGCGCTCATCGCCAGACGCGATGGCCTTCGCCATAGCGAACTGATTGGCAGCGCCTTCACCGACATCTTCAAGGCGACGGATCGAGGTATCGCCAGACAGGGCCGCGGCGATGAAGCGTGCCTTGCGCTCGTTATTCTGCCACATGCTGGCGTCAAGACTTCCCTCCGTGGCATAGGCGAAAATATCGACCTCGTCATGCTGGTTGCCCTGACGCACAATCCGGCCCTCGCGCTGCTCGATCTGCGACGGCAGCCATGGAACATCCAAATGATGGAGCGCCTTGAGCCGCAGTTGAGCGTTGACCCCTGTGCCCATCGTCTCGGAAGAGCCGATGAGAAACCGGACCTTGCCGGCGCGGACATCGCCGAACAGCCGCTGCTTGGCCTCGGTCTTCTTATGGTCCTGCATGAAAGCGATCTGCGATCCGGGCACACCCAGCCGGATCAATTCGTCACGGATGAAGCGGTAGGCCGAGAAGCCGCGGGTCTTTTCGACATTGATCGTGCCGAGATCGGAGAAGATCATCTGGGCGGCGCCCGGGAGATCGAAATCCTTGCCATCAGGGCGGCGGTAGATGGCCTGACCGGTCTCCGTCCAGATCCGATGCGCATTGCGCACAAGCAGATTGAGCTTGTTGTCCACCTCATTGTCGGCCGCCGGCATCACGAGGCGCAGGTCGATTGCGGCGTGGCGGCCGTCTGTGATGACCGAGAGCAGGATGTCGTCACCGGGCTTGGCCGGACCTTCACGCTCCTCGATCGCCTTGATCCGGCCATCGAGCATTTTCTGGTAGCTCTTGAACAGCGCCGTCGGCTTGGCCGTCAGGATCTGCCGGCGGCCGGTCGAGATGTTGGGCACCTTCACATACTGCCGGAGATCGTCCGGCATGACGACATCGGCGAAAGACCGGAACATGGAGATCAGCTCGGGCACGTTAACGAAGGAGGCAAAGCGGCTGACCGGCTTGTACTTGCCGGATGGCTGGATCTCCAATTCCGTGGTCGTATCGCCGAAGCAGGACGCCCAGGCATCGAATTCGTGCAGCCCCCGCTCGGCGAGTGCCTCATGGCCAAGCAGGCGCTGGATGGAGAACATCTCGCCGAGCGTGTTGGTGATCGGTGTGCCGGAGGCCAGGACCAGCGCCCGGCCGGGATTGCGTGTCTCGATATAGCGGGATTTGACATAGAGGTCCCAGGCACGCTGCGAACCGTTCGGATCAATACCCTTTAGCGTCGACATGTTGGTGGCGAATGATAGCTTGCGGAATTCCTGCGCCTCGTCGACGACGATCTGGTCGACGCCGATCTCTGAGATCGTCAGAAGATCATCCTTGCGGGTGGCGAGGCCTTCGAGCCGCTCCTGCAGACCTTCCTTCAGCCGCTCGAGGCGCTTGCGCGAGACGCGATCCTCGCTGTCGACCTTGGTCAGCAAGTCCTCGTAAAGCTGCAGCTCGTCCTGGATCATTTCCTGTTCAAAGGCCGAGGGAACCGCGATGAAGCGGAACGCGGAATGGGTGGTGATGATCGCATCCCAGGTGGCGGTCGCGGCGCGCGACAGGAACCGGGCACGCTTGTCCTTGGTGAAGTTCGTCTCGTCGGCGACGAGGATGCGCGCATTCGGATAGAGGGCGAGGAATTCGCGAGCAGCCTGCGCCAGGCAATGGCTGGGGACGACAAGCATGGCCTTGGCGATCAGCCCGAGGCGGCGCTGTTCCATGATGGCAGCCGCCATCGTCATCGTCTTGCCGGCGCCGACGGCATGGGCGAGATAGGTCGAGCCATCGGCGATGATCCGCCAGATCCCGCGTTTCTGATGTCCATAAAGAACAAAGGCGCCAGAGGCGCCGGGAAGTTTAAGATGGGAGCCGTCGAACTTGCGTGGCGCGATGTTGTTGAAACGGTCATTATAGTCCCGCGCTAGCCGGTCGGTGCGATCGGGATCGGTCCAGACCCAGTCCTGAAACGCCTGCTTGATCCTCTGCAGCTTGTCGCGGGCGGCCTCGGTGTCGACAACATTGAGGACACGGCGCTCGCCATCGACGTCCCTGAACACGTCGAAGATCTGCGGGACCCGGCTGTTCAAGGCATCGGCAAGAAGATCGCCGGCATGGCGGCGGCTGGTGCCCCATTCGGACGTGCCGGCGGCGCTATAGCCGAGCTGACGCGCCTCCACCGTCCAGGACCCGAGTTCCGGCATATGATGGATGCAAATGTCGGCCTCCATCTTCTCCTTCACGAAGGCCACGACATCGGCGGCCGGTATCCATGGCGCCCCAAGACGCGCGGTGATGTCGGAGGGGCGAAGATCGGCCGGCTGAACATCAGTCAAGGCGCGAACATTGCGTTGATAAGCTGGATCGAGTTCGGCCGCAGCTTGGGCGGCGGCGAGCTTGGTACGGACTTCACCCGAGAGATATCCATCGGCTGTCTGCCACGATCCATCGGCCGGGTCACGGAAGATTGCCTCGCCGAGCTCGTCGACCACATCAGCGGGATCGTGGTGCAGCAACTCGGCGATATGGTCGATATCCACGTACCCGCGTTCGTTCAGCACGACAGCGAGCGCATCCGCAGGCGAAGTGATCGTCGGCGCTGCGGGCGGCGCGATTACGCGTTCGGAAAAGATCGGACCGGGCTTTGCCGTGTCGGTCTCCAGATCGTAATCCTCGATTGACGCCACCAGCCAGCAATCGGGGTCGTCACGGAAGGGTACAAGATTCGGCTGGCGATGGGTCTCCTTGACCCCGCCGGTCTCCGGATCCTCCTGGATCGAAACCGTCGTATGGTTGATCGGCCCGAAATCGCGGACAAAACTCGACCACGCGATACGCAACCGCACCTGAAGATCGCGCCAGGGGCGATCTGTCTCCTGCGCCTTCAGCACCTCGCGCACGCCGTCCCGGATCGGGATCAGCTTCGAGATGATCCGGATATGCTTTTCCGAGATACCGTCCCCGGCGCGGCCCTTGCGGATCGTGACCGGCACAGCCGATCCGTCGAGCATCTGCATCAGGCCTTTCGACCGATCGAGGAAGAAGCTGCCCTCGCGAACAGGTGCGCCCTTCGGCTGCAGATCGACAATTTCGGCGAGTTCGTCTTCCAGATCGATGTCGATGGGCGTCGGCTCGCCGTCGTAGAGGTCGGCCGGCAGAAGCTCGACGGCAGCGGAAAGCGCAGCTTCGAGATCCTCCCCATCCCGAGGCCGGCATGTGTAGGTCTCGCCGAATGGGCCCGAGGTCAGTGCATGGGTGCCGAGGACGAAGTCGGGATGCCGGGCGAACCAGCGATTGATGCGGATCGCACCTTCTTCGTCGGTGGCCGGCCTGACATCATCGACATCGAGCCACATCTGATCGCCTTCCGGCTCGCCCGGCTTGCGCTTGCGGAAGAAGAGGATGTCGACGACGACATCCGTACCGGCGCCGCGGCGGAAGCTGCCTTCGGGCAGGCGGATCGCGGCGACCAGGTCGGCCGACTTGGCGATATGCTCTCGCGCCGTCGTATCAGCCTTGTCCATCGTGCCATGTGAGGTCACGAAGGCGGCAACCGCGCCGGGCTTTAGGAGATCGATCGACCGGGCGATGAAGTAGTCGTGCAGGCGAAGGCCGAGCGACCGATAGGCTCGGTCCGATCGGACAGTGCGATCGGAGAAGGGCGGGTTGCCGATGGCGAGATCGTAGATCGGCGCCAGATCGGTGCGGGCGAAGTCGCCATTGATGATCCGGGCCTTCGGCTGCAGCAAGCCGACGATGCGGGACGTGATCGGATCCAGCTCAATCCCGGTGACATAGGCGGTATCGCGATAATGCTCCGGCATCAGAGCCGGAAACAGGCCCGTTCCGATGCCCGGTTCCAAAACCCGGCCACCGCGCCAGCCGAGTTTTGCGATCCCCGCCCAGATCGCCCTGATGATGAATTCTGGCGTGAAATGCGCATATTGGGTGCAACGCGCGAGCGACGAATACTCTGCGTCGGAGACTGCGGTTTCAAGCGAGGAGCCAAGTTCGTCCCAACCCTGCCGGAAATCGACCTCGCCCGGCCGGCGGAACATGCCATTGGCCAGCTCGCCAGCGCCGAAGCCGGTGAAGCGGATCAGCTGCGCCTGCTCCTTGGGCGTCGGCGGCCGATCCTGCTTTGCGATGCCGTCGGCGACGAGGATCGCCGCGACGTTAGCGCGGGCGCGATCCTTCCACGATGCACCCAGTTCGCGGTCGCCATCGAGATAGAAATTTGCCCGAAGTCCTGCCCGCCGCACGGGGGTGGCAGCGACGGGCAGGGCAGGAGCCGGCGGCACTGGATCGGGATCGTCATCATTGGCGGCATCGGGTTGGAAACCGCCAAATGCGGTGACGCCCAGGCCCAGCCCGGATGAAAGGGCGCTCGAGCCGAACATGTCGAAAGTGAAGGGATCGTTGCTCATAGGAAAGGCTCCTTTAAAAATTGGGATGAGCGCCAACGTCCGGTCGGAGACCCGACCGGCTGCAGCGCAGATTTTGCGGAGATGAGATCTGGCTCAGGCGGCCAGAATTGAGGGGAGGTGGCGCAGATGCACCGGCAGCTTGGCCGCGATTTCGTCGTCGGTCAGCGTATCGAGCACCTTCAGGAGAGTGCCTTCCTTGCCGCCATAGAGCATGATCGTCCGATGGCCCTGCATGGGCTTGGGCCAGCGGGAGCCGGCATAGCCACGATAGTCGTCCGCGGTGGTACTCCAGATATGCTCAAGCCGTTCTTCGCGGCTCATCGCCCGGACCGGCCGGGTTTCGCGGTCGAGGATCGCAGACCGCATCGCCTCGACCGAATTTTGATCGGCGAGGTCGCAATACGTATGAAAGTAACGGACGGTGTCATCGATCCGCATCGCGTAGAACACCGACGTCACGGAACCCGTCATGAACTCGCGCATCGCAAAGATCGGCCCCCGCATCCACAGCGGCGGCAGGATTTCTAGCATGTAAGTGTAGGAGGTCTCATCGATTTCGAACCATTCGCCGGAATAGGTGGCGGACTGATCACTTTCAAAACGATCTGGACGCTTGGCGTGCCGGTCGAACATACGGAACATGTCGGCGCGCTTGGCCACACCCTGAAACACTTTGCGGGGAAGGGATATCGAAGTCATCAGCCTGGTCCTTTCGGGGTTTGAGGACCGAAGGCAGCAATGTCGTTTCGACCTCACCATTCTCTTCAGTCCTTCATGACCCCTCCCGAGCGGCCGGCCTCGCGTCCGGGCGGGTCAAGGGCCGGCCTTGGCCGGGCGAAGCCTCCCTTGATGCGGCCGGCGCGCATGCGGCAGGCCTCATCTTCTTCTCCATTTTCTTTTCCTGTCTCTCCTTTTCTCTATTCTGCAAAACTTCGTTCCAGTCGTCCGCCGGCGGACGTAGCCGCTGCCAGTTGCAGCCGGACGCCTCAGCGAGTGCACGCAATCGCTCTGCGTAGACGTCCCCTTGGGAATTGGCATCCGTCGCGGCCACGAGTGTCAGTCCCGGCCGCTCAGCGAGTTCGCAAAGCGCGGCATCTGTCGCCGGTGACCACCCGCCGCCGGTGCTGAGATAGACTGTTCCCTCCCGCGAACCCTCGAGTGCTGCGAGGCTCATCGCGTCGATCGCGGCCTCGGTGATGCAAAGACGGTTGGCGTCAGACGGGCCGAACCGGAACAGAAGCTTGGAGCCCCCGGTCGAGAACCCGCGCCATTCGGGCCCTCGCTCTTCCCAGCCGACCACACTGCCATCAACCTGAACATGGGCGGCCCACATGCTTCCAAAGGGACCTTCTCGCAGGATGTCTTCCCGAATGGCCTGCCGGACTATGGCAGGCGGGATTGAGCGCTCCCAAGACAGATAACGCCACGCGCCCGATCCGGGCGAAGGCGAGCGCCGGCATCGCCAACGGTCACCAATGGCCTCGTCTGATACTGCAGACCGCGACGGACGCCATTCCGGCCGTGAAAGCTGAAACCCGACCAGCGCTGCGATAGCGTCCGCAGCGGCTGGGAACGTGGTTTTCTTGAGAACCATCGCGAGGCCGAACACGTCACCCTTCTCGTCACCCAGCGGATCGAACCAGCCTCGGCCCCCATGGGTCACGACAATGATGTTGCCACCATGCCGGTATTTGACGGCGCGACGCGTGCTTTCTTTCATATCTATTTCGTATCCAGCCTGCTCCAGGAGGGCTTCACAACTGACTCTGGCGCGCAGCGCCTCTAGTTCTTCTCGTCTCATGTTTTCTTCGGCCGCACGGCGGCCGTCCCTTCTTCATTCCCGCAATCTGCGGGCCACCTCTGTCCCGCCGTGAAGAGCGGAGGGGGCAAGGGCGCAGCGCGCAACTGACAAAAGTTGCAGCAGAGCGCTGCGGCGGAGCTTCCCTTGCGGCCGACAGGTCGCCAGCGGCAGGAATTGGCGGGTCTCAATGAGACCCGCGGGGGAAGTATTCATGCACGATCTCAAGATCGTCTTCGTCATCGAGTTCGTCGGACGGAAGGACGCCGAATTCGTCGCCGGATTTGAACAAGGTAATCGGGACCATCAGGTTGTTGCAGAGGTGGAAGGCGTGAGACTGGGCGAGAGAAAGATCGTGTGCCATCTTGAGGTGCTCCATCCGAAGCGGGCCAATTCCCGCTGATGGCTCCTCGAAGGAACAGGGACGGTCGCGATCACCGCGGAGACGAAGACGGAGCGGCGGCAGCTTGCTAGCCGACCCCTTGAGGGTTGATCGACGGAGATCCGAACCTGGTCCAGGACGCCATCACATGAAGCGGGATTGGTGTGCCTCCGGTGTTGCACAGAGCTGGCGCACGATCGATATCAAGGCGTAGCTCCCTTCGCTCAAACCGAGCGTATCAGAGGGACGCCAAAAAATCAGAAAAGCGAACTCATGCGGCGCATCTCGCAGCGAGTGCAGGCTTACGATGCGAAGCAACAGAAGTAGACAACGCCTATCCCCTTTCAAATGCTCTGATGACGTCGCGTCTTTACTGAATGGGGTCCGACGCAGCGACAGTGTCACTTACTGGTTGACTGCCAGTATCACTCGAGAACACCGGACGATCATGCCAAACCTTGCCCTCCATCGTAAGGCTGTAGCCTCTCTGGTAGACTGTCTGCATATAGGTCTGGTTGAACGGATCCAGAACCGAGTATGGCACTTGCTGATCAATCGACGCGACCTTGAAGTCGCTTTTGGATCGCTGTGCAAAGTTGTACAGGGCGAGCAGACCTTGCCGCGTCTGCGATTTTACCATCGCAGCATACGCCCTGCCAATCACTGGCAATGTTCGATTGTTCACGGTCGCGAACTCCGGGATCAAGGCGTTGTTGACAATGACGTTGATGTGAAAGCGCTTGGCCCCAGGCAGCCGGATGCGGGCGTCGGTCAAAGTGTCTTCCGGGAGCGTGAAGAATTGCATTGAGCTTCCGCCGTCGGAATGCATCTCCTCAATGTTGGTATCGCCCGCCCTGGCTCTAATCATCACGGCAGGAAATACGCCAGGGATTGATGCGGATGCCAGAAGCACGTTCTGGAAAAGGGCGACAGCATCTGGTCGGCCACTGTTTGCAATGGCTCCCATGTTCCAGGTCACCGGTCTCTGCGCGTCCAGATTTGTGGTGACAACGAATAGGCGCCGCCCCTTGCGATGCTCTGTTGCGATCTCGTCAAGCAACGAACGAGTGACATGCCGCTCAACCATTCGCCGCAAAGCTTGTCCCTTCAGGACACTTGCACCCAAAAGTCCCCCAGTCTTCCAGTTGAAATCGACGAGATCCCGAGCGCCGTCGCCGACGTAGAGCTCTTTGAGTGTTTCGTCATATCGGGAACCCAGGAAGGCAAAAGGAGCGATTAACGCACCGGTACTAACGCCGGTGACCACCTCAAATTCCGGGCGGTCTCCTCGTTTCGTCCAAGCGGAAAGAACGCCCACTGAAAACGCCCCGCCCGAGCCACCGCCAGATAAAGCCAACAGATGTACATCTTCGGACGCAGTCCCCACCAGCCATTGCGCAGGAGACGCAATGCTCTGAGGCGGAGCATCAGCAAATGCCCGCATGCCTTCGAAGCCCGGCACCTGTGCAGTTTGAACACGAGCGACATCATAGGCCGAACGCTGCGCCGTGGCACATCCGGCTAACACCATCGCCAGGCATAGGACGATGAGAAGAGTTGGCCGGCAACAGCCTCGAACAAGTGGAGAAGACAGCATTAGGCAAAACCCTCAAGGGGGTCGTAACCCTCCCGCGAACATGGACACTGAGCAGGATGCTGTCGCTTTGCTTGTAGGTTTTATTGTGGCGCTTGCAGTCGCAACGAATGTGCAATGTGCTTTCACATGCTGACAGCGACCAATCGACAAAATCTAATTTTTCTTGTTATATTTCAATATTTTATAAAAAATCAGATAATCTTTATTATGGAACAACTGCATCGAAGTTAAGCGTTATCGGGGCGGTTGGGCCACTATGGCTCGCTACACGCAACGTCGCGCGCCTCGCGAAAACCATCCATTTTCACTCTCAGCGCGCGCTGCGACGTAGGTTCGACTGACCGCCTCAACTCGGCTGTGCGGTGAGACCCATCGCTTCCACACCAGAGATTGCCGCGATCTCGTCATTATCTGAGGTGTCGCCTGTCACGCCTACAGCACCGAGCAACTCACCAGGCTGGTTTCGAACTAGGATGCCTCCGGGGACCGGCACGATATTTCCATTGGAAACTGCCGTGAGTCCAATGATAAAATGCGGGCGTTCCTGCGCTACGTTTTCGAGCCAGCGCGAGCCGAACCCTACGGCAAGTGCACCGTAAGCCTTGCCGAAAGCAATCTCAAAACGCAGCATGGATGCACCGTCCTGTTTCTGAAATGCGAGGAGATGTCCACCTGCGTCCAGTACCGCCACACTTAGCGGCTTAAAACCTCTATCCCTCGCGAAGGAGAATGTGTTCTCGATGAGCGCGTTGGCTATGGACAGGTTAAGCTTGGTCATTTTGTCTCCTTATAGATGCCTTCGGCGCGCTGATGGTGGTATCGCGACCGGTGTACTTAAGGATAGATCGCACAGCATCTTCAACGGAAGGCTCTGAAGATCGTTCACTGGCGACTCGTGTTCAAGCAACTCGGGCAGTTCCTGCCAAATTGCCAGCGACAACATCAGCCAAAAGCTCCGATGTCGCTGCCGACAATGTCCATCCCAAGTGGCCATGCCCGGTGTTGTAGAAGATGCCAGGAAGGCGGCCTTTGCCAACCCGTGGCATCATGTTTGGCATCATCGGGCGCAACCCTGCCCAAGGAACTACCTTACTGGTGGTGACGGTGGGGAATAGCAATCGGGTCCACTCCACCAAAGGCTTTATCCGATCATCTCTGATGTCGAGATTGAAACCGTTGATTTCAGCTGTGCCGGCAACACGAAGTCGATCATCCCCTAACCGGCTTGTTACGATTTTCGCTCGGTCGTCGAGCAAACTGACCCAAGGCGCGGCCGATTTCGCCTTCTCGTCGTCAAGCTGAACCGTGATCGAATATCCCTTCACCGGGTAAATGTTCACGCGGTGTTGATTTGCACTGAGAGCTGACCCGGGATTGCGGGAAATTATCACTGAGATTTGACCCATGTTTCAATCATCCCTCGCGAGGTTTCGGCGGGGGCTCTGGAGTGATCGACATGGCGTTACTAAGCGTAATCCGACGCTGGCATTTTCGAGAGCATCTATCGATCCGGGAGATTTGCCGCAGGACCGGCCTGTCCCGGAACACTGTCCGCAAATACCTGCGGCTGGACGGCGTGGAGCCGAAATTCAAGGTCCCCGAGCGACCGAGCAAGCTTGATCCGTTCGCGGATCGGCTGTCGGCCTGGCTGAAGACGGAATCGAAGAAGGGCCGCAAGCAGAAGCGTACCCTGAAGCAGCTCCATACCGACCTGGTAAGCCTCGGCTATGACGGTTCCTATTGCCGAGTTGCAGCCTTTGCCCGCGAATGGAAGGCAGACCGGCAGAGGGAATTCCAGACGACAGGGCGCGGAACGTTCGTGCCTCTGGCCTTCGAACCGGGCGAAGCGTTCCAGTTCGACTGGTCAGAAGACTGGGCGATCATCGGCAATGAGCGCACCAAGCTGCAGGTGGCGCATACGAAGCTGAGCTACAGCCGCGCCTTCATTGTTCGGGCCTATCTCCTCCAGACGCATGAGATGCTGTTCGATGCCCATAATCATGCATTCCGGGTCTTCGGGGGTATCCCCGGCCGCGGCATCTACGACAACATGCGAACGGCAATCGATAAGGTCGGACGTGGTAAGGAGCGCGACGTCAATGTCCGTTTCCTGGCGATGGCCAGCCACTATGTGTTCGAGCCCGAATTCTGCAATCCCGCGTCTGGTTGGGAGAAAGGGCAGGTCGAGAAGAATGTTCAGGATGCGCGTCATCGCTTCTTCCAACCTGTTCCGCGCTTTCCATCATTGGATGCCCTGAACGACTGGCTGGAGCTCCGATGCAAGGAGTTCTGGGCAAAGACGCCGCACGGACAGATGCGCGGCACCGTCGCCGATATATGGGCTGAGGAAGCTCTGGCGCTGATGCCTGTTACCCGGCCGTTCGACGGCTTCGTCGAATATACGAAGCGGGTCACGCCAACCTGCCTCGTCCATCTGGAGCGCAATCGCTACAGCGTCCCGGCATCCTTCGCCAATCGACCGGTGAGTTTGCGGGTCTATCCGGATCGTGTCGTGATCGCTGCGGAGGGCCAGATCGTCTGCGAGCATCGTCGCGTCATCGATCGTTCTCATGATCGGCCGGGACAGACGATCTACGACTGGCGGCACTATCTGGCGGTGGTGCAACGCAAACCAGGCGCTCTACGCAATGGTGCGCCCTTCATCGAGCTACCGGACGCATTCCGGACCTTGCAGCAATATCTATTGAAGAAGCCGGGTGGCGACCGGGAGATGGTCGATATCCTTGCCCTTGTTCTCCAGCACGACGAACAGGCCGTGCTGTCGGCGGTCGACATGGCGCTGAAGTCCGGCGTTCCGACCAAGACCCACGTGCTGAACCTGCTGCATCGCCTCGTCGACGGTAAATCCTTCACACCACCGACCGTCGACGCGCCTCAGGCCCTGACGCTCACCAACGAGCCAAAGGCCAATGTCGAGCGATACGATACCTTGAGAAAGACGGAGGTTCGCCATGCGTCATAATCCGGCAAGCGGCGCTATCGTCATCATGCTGCGGCAGTTGAAGATGCACGGCATGGCCCAGGCCGTCGGCGAACTCACCGAGCAGGGATCGCCAGCGTTCGAGGCCGCCATCCCGATCCTGTCGCAGCTCCTCAAGGCCGAGACCGCGGAACGTGAAGTGCGATCGACGGCCTACCAGCTGAAGACGGCACGCTTTCCAGCCTATCGTGATCTGAACGGCTTCGACTTCACCAGCAGTGAGATCAACGAGGCGCTGGTCCGTCAGCTTCATCGTTGCGACTTCCTCGACGAGGCCAACAACATCGTCCTCGTCGGCGGTCCCGGCACGGGCAAGACGCATGTCGCCACGGCCATCGGTGTCCAGGCCATCGAACATCATCACAAGCGGGTTCGGTTCTTCTCGACCGTGGAGCTAGTCAATGCGCTGGAGCAAGAGAAGTCCCAAGGTCGCCCAGGCCAGATCGCCAACCGCCTGGCACACTCCGATCTCGTCATCCTCGACGAGCTCGGCTACCTGCCGTTCAGTGCTTCAGGCGGTGCGCTGCTGTTCCATCTGCTGAGCAAACTCTACGAGCACACGAGCGTCATCATCACCACCAACCTGAGCTTCAGCGAATGGGCCAGCGTCTTCGGTGATGCCAAGATGACCACCGCGCTGCTCGACCGTCTCACGCATCATTGCCACATCCTCGAAACCGGAAACGACAGCTTCCGCTTCAAAAACAGTTCGGCCCATGAGCCCAAAACGACGAAGGAGAAACGTAGGAACTTGACCACGACCGCAGACCCGAAACATACCTAATAGGCGGGTCACTTCTCGGCGCAAATCCCGGGTCAGCTCTCAGTGCAAATCAACACACAGAGGGATCGTCACATTGAAATGAGCTTCACACCTCGATGCGCCCAGGGACTGGGCGGCTTCCATGTAGCGCGGACTCAAGTTCATAATCGCCCCTGATATGATTAAAATGGATAGCGGTATCTGGTAATGTAGAAGTCCTGCGAAAACGTTCATGTAAACATAAACATTGCTATTAGTCGAATAACCAAAATATTGTATAAATGATCCTATTCCGCTCACCGATCCAAAGGTCAACTGAATAGCATATATACGGACCGTGGAGCTTAGAAACATTAGCCCTATGAGAGCGGAAATACTTATTCGGCGGCCGACACTACCCATGTGTCTTGCAACATAATTTGCAACGGGGAACGAGACGAGGATAGCCAGAAGAGCCGAAAGCGACGCAATCAGGTACGTCTGCAGGAAGTAGGTTGCGTAGACTGGATTGAGCAATTCTGTATAATTGGCAACAGTGACTAGTGCTCCCTCGGACGCCCCCACCCTTCCTGGGACGAATTCTCTCACGCTCTCATTTGCGACGATGAGCATCGGAGCGACCAGAAATGCTATTAATATCATCAACGCTGGCGCCAGAAGCACCAGCGTTGGCTTTTTACTCAACATATTACTGTACTCCCGGCAGATGCGCAGGCTTCAAATAGTGCACTGATTATAGAAGAGGCTGAATTTCCTGCTCCCAGCGGCTCATCCACGCACTAGCCTGCGTACCAATGTATGACCAATCTGGAACATATACGAACTTATCCATCTCAGCGTCCGAGAACATCAGCGACTTCACGCTTTCAGATGCCGTCGATTGCTCATTTGTGGGAATCCCGTCGATTGCAGAATTAAAAGCGCCGTTATTTTCAGGGGAAATTAGAAAATTGACCAGTTTGAATGCCGCGTCTGAGTTCTTTCCTTTGAGGACACACCATCCTTCTTGATAGACGAATGTTTTAAAGCCACTCTCCGGTTCCATTTTGGTTAGTAGTTTTAATTTGAAGTCTCGTTGCAGATGGACTGATGACGTGCCCGTGAGAAACGTCACACAAGTCTCTCCAGTGCTGATGGACGACTGAATATCTTGGTCCGAGCTTGCGATGCGCCCAATGTTGCCACTGGTGGCTAGCTTTTTCATATAGTCCCAAGCGGGTTCCATATTTCTCTCGTCACCGCCAAAGTGAAGCGCCAATGAAATCATCTGCAGGTTTGACTGCAGTGTCGGAGCCGGGAAGCATATCTTTCCCTTCAGCCGCGGGTCTAGCAAATCGTCAAGCTTCGTGATGACGAATGGTGTCTGATCTTCTCGATAAAGCCAGCTATTTGAACTGATTGTGCGAGGAATGTTTACTATATTTCCTGCATTGTCCTTGAAGAGCAGTTTTTTCGGTATATGGGCTAGGTTGGGGACTTTTTCGATTGTTACCGGTTCCGCCCATCCTTCAGCGGAGACCGTCCGCCACGAAACATCCCACCCTGCCAGCAGATCGATGCCGGAATTCGGCCAAGATGCCTTAATTTTTGGAAGGATCGCTGCTGCGCCGCTTGAGTAAAGTTGCCAATTGACGTCAACGTCTGATTGCCCGGCAGCCAGTTTCTTTATCGCATCGAGGTATGGGTTACCCCATTCTGTAGCGGTGATGCGCTGCGCTGCATTAGCAGACGGGGAGGTTAGAGCACCACTGATGCCAACCACTGCTGCAGTCGATGCAACCCCCCGCACGAGGTCTCTACGCGATATCGTGAACATTACGGTTCTCCCGTGTTAGATTTTCCCACTCTCGTCTCAACTTTTTTGCTTTTTATGAGACTTGTTAGCCTTCATTCGGCTTTCGCTGAGGATGGCGCGAATGTGTCGGGGGGTGAGATCAAAAATCTGCCGGGATTGATGAATTAGCTCCAAAATCCCTGCTCATATGAAATGAAATGTCAGCGCTGCAGGCTCGCGGTGCCCATCGAGCTGACATTCTCATCGCAGGGGTCGACACCGAACGCATCGCTTTGAACGTTAAGTCGCTGAAGTTGATCCAGTGTACCAGTGGCGGCGTGAACAGAAACGCACCTTTCGACTGGCTCGGGCCGTCTATGATCATTACGAACGCGAGTGGGGTGCACGCCGAACAACCTAGCGAGTTCGCGCTCATGGCAGCCATGATGTTGCACGAGCACGTGCCGGCGATCGCCACGAGACAACGGCAGCGCGTCTGGTTGACACAGTTTCGAGACGTGAACGAAAGGCGACGTGTCCTAATATATGGGGTCCGAGCATTTGGTGGGGTTTTAGCCAGGCGACTGAGTAAGGAAGTCTTCCATGTAACGGGGGTAAGGCGGAGCGGAAGGCCGGCTGCTGCGGTGGAGCGGATGATAACTCCCGACCAAGAGCGCATGCCGGTATTCAGAGAGTTGCTGCAATCTGCTGTACGCAGCCGTGTCCGCGTCTATGCCACGAACGCTTAGAAACAAAAAGCCCGTCGCGGGAGGAGGTGTGCTGCTTTCGGGCGCCGGGTCTCTGGGAGGAGGTAGATCGTCAGTGCTGGTTTTTCTATCTCAACTGAGAGCCAACGGGACAAGTTCCAGCTGTGCATGGGAGCCATGCGCCCCTCGGTACACGCAGCGGTCCCATACTGTCTAGTCGGCGAGTTCGTCCGGATTGCTTGGCAGCAGGTCCGAGGAGAACAGCCTGTCCTTTGACAGCAGCCCCGCATCTTCGATGCGCTTCGCGATCCGGCAGGTCGCGCAGTGTCTCAAGCTCAAAATGCACCAGCAACGCCTTGGTCATGACGTAGGTGTAGGGCGCGTCAGGCGTCGGGCTGCGCGGACCCGAGGCAATAAAATCGCGCTCGCGCATTATGCCGATCAGATCGCGGCTGACTTCCTTGCCAAAGAAGTCGCCGAGGGCAGCACGTGTGATCGGCTGGAAATACGCGATGCACATCAGCACTAGCGTTTCGGACTGAATGAGGTCGACCACCTGCGTGACGGTATTGCCGCTGATCCGAATGGCGTCGGCATGGACCGGCCGCGTCAGATGCTTCCAGCCACCGGCGACCATGACCAGGTCATAAGGGCGGCCGCGAAGCTCGGTGCGGATGTCGCCGATAATCAAATCGACGCTGCAGTTGCATCCAACGACCCGCGCAAGGATGTCGCGGGGCACCGGCTCACTGGCGGCAAAGATAACCGCCTCGACCCTCTGCATCCATTCCCGCCAGCGCACTTCGGGCGGCAAATGTTCCAGCTTCGGATCGAAGAGCGGATCCCGCGCGAGCGCAGCAGTGCCTCTTCTGCTCCCAGGCCACAAATCCGAAACGCTGGCCGGCCGGAGAGTTCGCACACCGCACCGAGTTCAACCAGCCGCAAAAGAAGCGGCGCAGGCCGCGATCACTCATCCAAGAACCAGCTGGGATGCGACCGCAGCATCTTCGTTCAAAAGTTTTGCAACGACATTGTCCGATCCCTTCGCGCGACGCTGAGCAATTGATCGGAACGGCGCGCCAGCTCTGCCGCGAGATCGATGGCGCGAACCGCGGCGGCAGCCGCACTGTGCAGCATCTCTCGCGCCCCCTGCCCGCTTCACGATCAGCGGCGGACCGACGTGCCCCAGGCGATCCAGCTGCACTTCCGAACAGTGGAACAGCGCGCTCCCAACGTGATATCTTTGCCAGCAAAGCATCCGCCAGCCACAGCGTTATGTCGCGCGGCACCCCGAGCCTCAGCGCCTGGTGCAACAATGTAGTTAGCCCAGGCATCCCATGCTCAGCGCATTGCGCCAGAAGATCGTTCAGCGCATCGAGCACCGCGTCGCCGAGGCGTTGGCCGAACAGCTCGGCGAGCCGCATTAGCGTATCCGCGTGCATCAGCGCGTCGGGGTCAAGCTCGACCAGAAGCCGCCATCCCAGCTGGGTGTCGCCGGCCAGGCCGACGGCGTCGCCGGGCCGCGTCAGCAGCACGGCATCGCGCAGTTCAGTTTCCCCCTCGATGCGACCGAGCCGCCGCGCGGTCGCGGCGAAAAGCGCCTAGCGCTGGCGCCAGACGCCGTCGCAAAGCCGCTCGGCCCGCACCTCGTTATCAAGAAGTGCGAGTGCGCCGCCGAACGCCAAGGATTCCTCAACACCTTCCGAGGAATCGATGGCCTGCCGCAACCATCTCGGCACGACGCTCGTCGTCGCGACCGAGGCTCTTTGAAGAGCGCCTGACCAAGGTCTTGCGGGCGATTGGGGGGCGAGAAACATCCTCCCACTCTGAATTATGACGGCGCTATCTGCAAGCAAATAGCAAGGTTTTCGCCGCGCCTGTCGCTTCTCAATAATGACGGATAATCGCGCCGGTTATTCCAACACCGGTCGTAACATTCCCAGATTTGTCACCCAGTCGTGAAAAGCCGCAACCTCATATCGCCGAAGAGCCTTTCCTGAGGCTACAACGTAATAGGCCCATCGGACCGGCCATTTCACGTCCAGCAGCAGGGGAACCAGTCGACCGCTTTCGATTTCCTGAGCCACCAGCGCCTTTCTCACCAGTGCGACGCCCCGGGCCGCTACGGCCGCATTGATGACCGCCGCCGTGGAATTGATCTTGAGCCCTCTATCGTCGGGGACATGGTTTGCCCCCGCGCGCACCAGCCATTCGGCCCAGGTCGGGAAGTCCCCGCCGGGATGCGGGGTGCCATCATGGATCAAGGTTTGCTCGGAAATCCAGCCGGCGGTCACTTCCCTGTCGGTCGGCAGCAGCTTGTTGTGGCAGACGGCGATGATCTCCTCGGCCATGAGGTATTTCGATTTCACACCCTTCCAGTTGCCCAGCCCGCACCTGATGCCGATATCGGCCTCCCCTTGCGCGAGATCGATCACACGATCCGACACGTCGAGCCGGACATCGACGTTGGGGTACTGGGTCGAAAAATCCTCCAGCCGGGACATCAGCCAGTTTGCCACGAGAGCCTGTGACGCCGTGACGACGACAATGGATCGCGCCCTGCGCCCGCGCAGTTTTTTCAGGCCGGATTCCAGGAGATCCAATCCCTGTGCGATATCGTCGAGAGCCTCGCGTGCTTCATCGACGGCGGTCAGCCGCTCCGTACCGGAACGGCTACGCTTGAAGAGAGGGTAGCCCACCCAGTCCTCCAGCGAGCGAACAAGCTGGCCGACCGCAGGCGGCGTCACGTCAAGTTCTGCGGATGCGCCGACATAGCTTCCGTGTCTCGCGGACGCCTCCAAAGCTTGCAGCGACTTCAGTCTGGTGAGATTTCTCATGTTGATCACGACAAAGATTTTCTTTCTTGTCGATATGGCGTCTTTTCCTCGCGAATGCAAACGACACGGGATAGCTAAGGGCACCTGATACGAGGAACGATGAGATGATGCTCGAAGGAAAGACCGCATTGGTGACCGGCGGATCAAGCGGGATCGGGCTTGCCGCTGCCCGGTTGTTGACTGAGAACGGCGCCCGCGTCGCAATCACCGGGCGCTCCGTCGAGAGGCTGGACGCCGCCGTCGCAAAACTTGGCAATCAGGCAATCGGTATCCAGGCAGATGTGACGGCGCGAGCTGACCTGACGCGTATGAATACGACGATCGAGCAGACGTTCGGTTCTCTCGACATCGTCTTCGCCAATGCCGGCGTTGCAATCGGCACCCCGCTTTCGACCACGGACGAGGACGCTTATCACAAAATCATGGATACCAACGTCAAGGGCGTGTTCTTCACGGTTCAAACCGTGCTTCCGCTTCTGCGCGATGGCGGTTCGATCATCCTCAACACGTCGTGGCTCAAACAGGTCGGAACGCCCGGCCGGGCTATCCTGTCCGCGTCGAAGGCGGCGGTGCGCTCCTTCGCCCGGACGATGTCGGCGGAGCTCCTCGATCGCCGCATCAGGGTGAATGCCGTCAGTCCCGGCTCTATCGAGACGCCAATCCATCGGGGAAGCAACCAGACCGAGGACGAGTTTCGCGCCTATGCGGACCGTGTCGGGGCGCAGGTGCCGCTCGGTCGAATGGGACGACCGGAGGAGATCGCAGCAGCCGTCCTCTTTCTCGCAAGCGATGCTTCAAGTTACATGCTTGGGGCAGAGATGGTCATCGACGGCGGCAGATCGGAGCTTTGAGATGCTTTTGAATGAAGACCTTTCCAGGCGCACCCTCGTCCATGCCGCCAAACTCGACTGGATCCCGAGCCCGGCCAAGGGCGTCGACCGCCGCATGCTTTTCCGGATCGGTGACGAGAAGGCGCGCGCCACCTCCATCGTCCGATACGCGCCTGAAAGCAGCTTTTCCTATCACGGCCACCCCGGCGGCGAAGAATTTCTCGTGCTCGCGGGCGTGTTCCAGGATGAGAGCGGCGACTTTCCCGCCGGCACCTATGTCCGTAATCCACCGGGAACCGGTCACGCCCCGAAGAGTGACAATGGTTGCACGATATTGGTCAAGCTCTGGCAGTTCAAGGCGAGCGACCGGGAGCGCGTCGTCAGCCGTCCTGCAGAAGGATCCTCTCCAAGCGCGCGTCATGGTGTCGAGAATTCGTGCGTCCTCTTCGACGGGCCAGACGAACTGGTGATGATGGAGGACTGGCAGGCAAACGCGACACTGGAGATCGGCAACCCGAGCGGCCTTGAGCTCCTTGTGCTCGACGGTGGCTTCAAAGAGAATGGTGATGGCCTCGATCGCTGGAGCTGGCTGCGGCTTCCCGCAGGCCAGGACCTGAAGGCCACCGTCGGTTCGGACGGCGCTCGCGTCTGGTACAAGTCGGGACCTCTGTTTCACGAGGACGTCTGCGCGTTCGACGCACCTATCGAGGGAACCAAACCATGAACACATGCAAGGTGGCAGTCATCGGTGCCGGGCTTTCGGGTCTTTACACGGCACAGGCACTGCATGCCGCCGGCGTCGATGTGCTTCTCATCGAGGCGCGCGACCGGACCGGCGGCAGAATTTTGACGGCTGGCGAGGACGCAATGCCGGCAGACGACGGCTTCGATCTAGGACCCTCATGGTTCTGGCCGGCGATGCAGCCGGCGATGGCCGAACTGATCCAAGAGCTGGACTTGGATTCCTTCGTCCAGCACAGCGACGGCGATGTCGTCTTCGAGCGGATGTCTCGCGAACGCCCGCAGCGTTTCTCACCGGCCTACGAAAACCAGCAATCGATGCGGATTTCGGGTGGGACGGGTGCTGCCGTGCGAGCGCTGGAAGCGCGGCTGCCGCCAGAGCGGATCAGGCTCGGGACCAGGGTGACGGCCATGGCGTTGACGAACGGCGGGGTTGAGATTTCCGTGTCGACGAAAGCGCCAAGCGAAACAATCGTTGCCGAATATGTCGTCGCCGCTCTTCCGCCTCGCCTATTCGAGGCGACCGTGACATTTTCCCCGGCACAGGATCCCGCCATTGCCGCACGGTGGCGTGGCACTCCTACCTGGATGGCGCCTCATGCCAAATTCTTCGCCGTCTATGACGAAGCCTTCTGGCGAAAGGACGGTCTCTCCGGAACCGCTCAAAGCATGGTCGGGCCGATGGTCGAGATCCATGATGCGACGACCCATTCGGGCAAGGCCGCCTTTTTCGGGTTCCTTGGGGTCGGAGCCGAACAACGCTCGACGGTCGGCGAGGCGGCGCTGAAGCGGGCCTGTGTCGATCAACTCGCCAGGCTGTACGGACCTCAGGCGCTGACGCCCCGGGCAACATTGCTCAAGGACTGGGCGGCCGATGCCCTGACTGCCACGGCGCTGGATCAGACGGGTGGCGAGCATCCGGCGCCTGGCAGTCCGCGCTGGGTCACCGGGCCCTGGGAAGGGCGATTGCTGATGGCCGGCAGTGAGACGAGCTCCTCCGAGCCTGGTTACCTTGCGGGCGCGGTCGTGGCCGCCCGGCAAGCCGTCGCCGACATCCTTTCTCGATTGAACGCGGAATAGACATGCAACAGAACATTGTGGTCGACGCCAATGTCGGCAAGCGCAACGCGTGGATCCTGACGGTGGCGCAGGCTTTCGGCGGGGCAAATGCCCCGATCGTCATTTCGCTCGGCGGCCTGGTTGGCCAGCACCTGTCGCCGAATCCCGATCTCATTACCCTGCCTGTCAGCCTCCTGAACCTCGGCCTTGCGCTCGGAACATTACCGGCAGCCTACGTCATGCGCCGCTTTGGACGACGTCGCGGCTATCTGGTCGGAACGACGATCGGAATGATCTCGGGCCTGATCGCCGCGATGGGCATCATCCTGTCGAGCTTTCTCGTGTTCTGCCTGGGCACGTGCATGGCCGGCTTCTATTCATCCTATGTCCAGAGCTACCGCTTTGCAGCCGCCGACAACGTATCCGGACCAGACGGTCAGAAGGCGATCGCCCGGGTCATGGTTGGCGGTCTGGTTGCCGCCATCATCGGTCCGCAGCTCGTGATCTGGACGCGGGACGCCGTGCCGGGAACGGCATTCGCAGGAAGCTTCATCAGCCAGGCGATGCTAGCCGCCCTCGCCTTCCCCGTGCTGTGGAACCTACGCTCGGCTGCCTCCCTCCAGTCGAAGGCGGGTGGAGGCGTGGACGAGCGTCCGCTCCTTCAGATCCTGACCTCGCGCAGATATCTCCTGGCAATAGCGACCGGCGTCGTCTCCTACGGGTTGATGACGTTTGTCATGACGGCGTCGCCCGTCGCCATGGTCGGCCACGGACACTCCATCGATCAGGCAGCCCTGGGTATCCAGTGGCATATCCTCGCCATGTACGGACCGTCCTTCTTCACCGGCCGCCTGATGGTGCGCTTCGGGAAGGAACGCATCGCTGCGGTCGGACTTCTCCTGATCGGACTGTCGGCGGCGGTGGCGCTTTCCGGCTTCGACATCGCCCACTTCTGGGTTTCGCTCGTTCTTCTGGGCATCGGCTGGAACTTCGGCTTCATCGGCGCGACCTCGATGGTGGGCGATTGTCATACCCCGGCGGAGCGAAGCAAGGTGCAAGGCGCGAACGACTTTCTCGTCTTCGGGACGGTTGCCTGCGCCTCTTTCTTCTCGGGATCGCTGCTTCACAGCTCAGGATGGGAGACGATCAACTGGATCGTGATGCCGGCGGTCGCGCTCGTTCTGGTGCCATTGGTATGGCGGGCCGCGCGACCGTTGGCTGCTGCTTAGGCAATATCAGGCGAGAGCGGCGCTGCCGCTCTCGAACACCGTCTCGTCGTCAAGGATGTTGGCCGTGAGCATCGCGCCTTCCAACGCGGCAAGAACCCTAATGGCGGCAGCACGATCAAGACCGCCTTCCTGAAGCTTCTCGATGCCGAGCTCGAAGAACCTCTTCACTTCCAGCCTGACCTCGTCAGCCAGATCGTGCGACGTTGCCGCGAGCGCTCCGCAAAGACACATGCGCCCGTCCCGGCGCAGCGCCGTCCTGAAGACGTCGCGCCATGCCTGGATCACTTCGACGCCGTCCTTCACTTCGGCATCGACCGTTTCGATGAACCGGTCCGTGTAACGCCGCGCGACCGCGGCCGCGAGCTTTTCCTTGGCGGGAAAGTGGTAGTGAACCGACGACGCCTTCACACCGACGTCAGCCGCGACGTCGCGAAAGCTGAAACCGCTGTAGCCGGCGCTGCGGATGCGCCTCTCCGCGGAGTCGAGAATGGCGCTGGTCGTGTCCGTCATGTAAAAATCCTCTCTATCTAATGTTAGATAGGGCTTGCAATTTCGAAAATCAATCCTTAGATCATCGCCATCTATCTAACGTTAGATAGACAAACAGGAGATAGACAATGCGTTTTGAAGGTAAGGTAGTTGCGATCACCGGCGGTGGCTCTGGCATCGGCAAGGAAGCTGCAGCACGGTTCATCGCGGAAGGCGCCAAGGTCGCGATCAACGGACGTGATCTGGCAAAGCTTGAGGCCGCCGCAAAGGACATCGATCCGAGTGGCCAGAACGTGGTCGTGTCCGCAGGAGACATCGCGAAGCCGGAAACCGGCGCCGCCCTCGTCGAAGCGGCCGTCTCGACGTTCGGCAAGCTCGACGTTCTCGTGAACAATGCAGGCGTCTTCAATCCGAAGCCGTTCATCGAACTGACCGAAGCCGACTACGACTGGTATCTGGACACGATCCTGAAGGGCAAGTTCTTCACGGCGCAGGCTGCCGCCAAGGCGATGAAGGACACCGGCGGCGCGATCGTCCAGACCGGGTCCATGTGGGCCATCCAGGCAATCGGTGCGACGCCATCGGCAGCTTATTCCGCGGCAAACGCCGGCGTCCATGCCATGGTCCGCAACCTCGCGATCGAGCTCGCGCCTTATAACATCCGCATCAACGCGGTCGCACCGGCCGTCGTCGAGACACCGGTCTACAACACCTTCCTCTCCGACGACCAGGTCAAGGAAGTCCTCCCCACCTTCAATGCTTTCCATCCGCTCGGCCGCAACGGTCAGCCCCGTGACGTCGCCGAGACCATTCTGTTCCTCGCCTCCGAGCAGGCATCCTGGATCACCGGCACGGTCCTTCCGGTCGACGGCGGCGTAACAGCCGGCCGCCAGTAAGGAGACGAGATGATGAGCAACATGCAGGATTGGAACGCCTATCGCGATACCCTGATCGGCCGTGTCGGCGACTTCGCCAAGCTCAGCCCGGATGTGCTGCGTGGCTTGAACACGATCGAGGGCAGCGGCAATAAGACCGGCAAGCTTGAACCGAAGATGCACGAGATCATCGCTCTTGCTGTCGCGGTGACTACGCGCTGCGACGGATGCATCGCGGTCCACGCCAAGAAGGCCATCGAACTCGGAGCGACGGAAGGTGAGATCGCCGAAGCGCTCGGCGTCGCTATCGCCTTGAACGCAGGCGCAGCGTTGACCTACTCGGCCCGCGTCTTCGATGCGATCGCGTCTCTGCCAAAAGAATAGCGCGTCTGACGACGGGCGTGCAGCCCACGCCCGTCGTCTTCAAAAGCCTGCGGACAGCTTCTGGCGCAAAATCATCGGCAGGATCCCTCCGGCGCGCAGGATCGAGACTTCCGCGGCCGTCTCAATGGCCGCAACGGTCTCAACCTCCATTTTCTCACCTGCCCGGCTGATCTCGATCAAAACCCTGCAACGGGGCGAGATTGCATCCGATGGGGCATGAACGATGACCGTGTCGCCCGGTTTCAGATCAATCTGCAACGAGGTGAGGTTCTCCGGCAGCTTCAGTGGCAGGACACCCATGCCGATCAGGTTCCAGCGATGAATTCGCTCGAAGCTTGAGGCAATGACAGCGCGAACGCCAAGCAATGCGACACCTTTGGCAGCCCAGTCTCTCGACGACCCCATGCCATAGCGTTCACCGGCAATGATGACCACCGGGATCCCCTCGGCACGATAGCTCTCCGCCGCGTCCCAGAGCGCCATCGTCTTTTGCGAGGGCGCATGGATTGTCGAGCCGGGAGCCAGATTTTCGCCGAGGCGATTGCGGACGTTCTTGTTGGTGAACAGCCCGCGGATCATCGCCTCCCAGTTTCCCCTGCGGGAAGAAAAGACGTTCAGGTCATCCGGGTTCTCGCCACGCTCGATCAGATAGCGGCCTGCATCTCCGCTCGCCGCGATCGCGCCCGCCGGCGAAATATGGTCCGTCGTTATGTCGTCACCGAGCACCAACATCGGCTGGGCTTCATAGACGCCAAGCCTTGAGCCTTCGCCAATATTGGCAAAGGGAGGCCTTCGAATATAGGTGGAGGCCTCATGCCAGGGAAACAGGGTTGTCGTCGGCGCCGGCAAATCAGCCCATTGCGCACTGTCTTCGGCCGCCTGAAACGCGGGCTCGAAGTCTGTCGGACTGGTCGCCAGAGCAAGCGCATCATCGATCTCGGCGCCCGATGGCCAGACATCGGACAGTCGAACCGGTCGACCGTCTGGGCTTACTCCGATGGGATCACTCAAAATGTCGATGTCGACCGTGCCGGCGATCGCGAACGCCACCACGACAGGCGGAGAGCCAAGAAACCCCGCCTCGAGTTGCGGATGCACACGACCCGGGAAATTCCGGTTGCCGGAAAGGACGGCAACCGGGAGGACATTGCGCTCCCGCATGGCTTGCGAGACAGATGGTGTCAGTGCGCCGGAGTTGCCGATACAGGTGGTGCAGCCGTATCCAACGATACCGAAACCCATCGTTTCGAGATCGTCGAGGAGGCCCGCGCGTCGCAGATATCGTTCCGCGGTCGGCGAACCCGGCGCAAGCGACGTCTTGACCCAGTCCGCCGACCGAAGACCAAGGGCAGCGGCTTTGCGTGCCACCAATCCGGCGGCGAGCAGCAATCTTGGGTCGGAGGTATTGGTGCAGCTGGTAATTGCCGCGATTGCGACGGCGCCGTCATTGGGTTGGTCGGGAACGAAGTCAGCGCTTTTACTCTTGTGCATGCCGGCAATCGCCGCCCGCGTACCGGACAGGGAAATCCGGTCCTGCGGCCGCTGTGGGCCGGCCAGGCTCGGCTCGACGCTGCCAAGATCAAGCTCCACGACGGACGTGAATCTGGGGTTGGCATCGGGATCGAACCACAGGCCGACGCGCTTTGCGTAGTCTTCGACAAAACGACAGTGATCACGACTGCGGCCGGTCCTGGCTAGATAGTCCACCGCGTGAGCGTTTATCGGGAAGAAACCGGTATTGGCGCCGAACTCGGGGGTCATATTGGCAACGACGGCGCGGTCGCCGGCGCTCAGGCTACCAACGCCGGGACCGAAGAATTCGACGAACCTGTCCTGCAGGTCGATCTTGCGCAGGAGGTGCGTCACGACAAGCGCGAGATCTGTTGCCAGCACCCCTTCCCGCAGTGCCCCGGTCAGTTTGACACCGACGACCTCGGGGATCCTTAGACTGACAGGCATGCCAAAGAACACGCTTTCGGCCTCAAGACCCCCGACACCCCATGCGAGCACGCCAATGCCATTGATCATCGGCGTGTGACTGTCGGTTCCGATCAGCGTATCGGGGGCCGCCCACCGCGTCCCATCCCGATCGATGGTTGCCACGATCGTCGCCAGTCGCTCCAGGTTGAGCGTGTGCATGATCCCGGTCCCCGGCGGGTGGACCCGGAAACCTGTGAGCGTGTTGGTCGCCCATTTCATGAAACTATAGCGCTCGGCATTGCGCTTGTATTCGCGCGCCATATTGCGTGAGAACGCTATGTCGCTGGCAAAATCATCGACCGCTACCGAATGGTCGGTCGAGACATCCACAGGCACCACAGGATTGAGTGTCGCGGGGTCCCCGCCCGCTTCCGCCAGCGCGGCGCGCATTCCCGCAATGTCGACCAATGCCGGCCCGCAGGTGGTGTCATGCATCAGAATGCGGTTTGGAAGAAACGAGATCTCGACATCGCTCGTCCCGGATGCGAGCCAGGCGATCATCGCGTCTTTCGATCGACCAGCGTCAGCGTCGCCAACCCGCAGGATGTTTTCCATCAGAATCCGATGGATGTGCGGCATGCGCTTGAGGTCGTCGCCGATCTCCTCTGGTAGATCGACGATACGGTAGGCCGCACCATTGAATTCGAACGTTGTCAGACTATCCTCCCGATCCGAGCAAGGCCTTAGCCGCCACCGAACAACGCGCGAAGCTCGTTGACGTTGTCTTGCGAGAGCATGCGGGTTGGCGCGCCACGCAAAGTGACCAGCAACTTCGCCGTCTCTTCCAGTTCCTCGGAGGCATAAACCGCGGAATGGATGTCCTTGCCTGTCACGACTGGCCCGTGATTGGCCAGAAGTACGGCGGCATAGCGGCCTTCAAGCGCCCGGATGAGATCGCCCGCGCGCGGATCGCCAGGCGCGACATAGGGCACGAGTTTGACTTGCCCGACCCGCATGACGACGTAGGGTGTCAGCGGCGGTACGCAGTCGTCAGGGTCGACATCCGTCATGCAAGAGAGCGCGGTTGCGAAGGTCGAGTGGAGATGGACAACGGCTCCGGCTTGCTTGCGTGTGTCATAAAAGGCCTTGTGGAGGAAGATCTCTTTGGATGGCTTATCGCCCGAAAGATGGCGTCCGTCCGTGCTGATCTTGCTGATGCGCGCCGGGTCGAGAAACCCCAGGCATGAGTTTGTCGGCGTCATCAGGATGCCATCTTCGACGGCCGCACTGATATTGCCGGCCGAGCCAACGGAAAATCCGCGCTCGAACAGCGACCGCGACAGCCGCACGATATCGTCGCGGACCTTGTTCTCATTGTCCATGCGCTGTCATCCTCTGCAAAGCCTTGGTGAAGAAATCGGGCGCGCCGAAATTACCGGATTTCAGGGCAAGAGCCACCGGCCGATCGCCTTGGGAGACGAGGACCGGAACACCCGGATCGATTTCCTGCCCGATCGAGAGGGCCCCGAGATCAAGCGCCGAGACCACGGCGCCCGACGTCTCGCCGCCGGCAACGACAAGGCGCGTGACGCCTTCCGCGACAAGACGCTTTGCCGTGTCTGCAAACAGTCGATCGAGCTTGTCGGCGACCGCCTCGCGACCATACTGGGCCTGTGACTGCCGGACGCCGTCGGGGGTGGAGGAGGAATAGGCCAAGGGCGCCCTGCCCCTGTTGCGCAGCATGAAAGCGACGATCGTTTCTGCCGTCGTTTCGCCTGCCATCACCCGGTCGACATCGATCTCAAGGGTTGGATGTTCCGCCTTGTGACTATCGATCTGGCCTCTGGTTGCGCCCGAGCAACTGCCGGCAAGGATCGCCTCTGGGCCGGCCAGACCGACAGCCTGGGCAGCGGCGCCGGACGCGAGGCCGCGCCGGATGAAATTGCGTGGCAGACCGATCGCGATGCCCGAGCCTCCGGTCAGCAGCCGATCACCGGCCGCCGCGGTTCCGATCGCGATCAGGTCTTCATCTGAGATTGCGTCGACGACGACCAGACCGTCGGTGGCAGCATCGAGTGCCGCGCGGATTGCACGCTCACCTTGTCCGACGACGCTGTGCTTGATAGCGCCGACGGCGCCGTTCGTCTGATATCCGAGCCAACGCCGGATATCGGGATCGCTCATCGGCGTCAGCGGATGATTTTGCATGCCGGATTCGCTTAAGAGCTGATCCTGTACGAAAAGATGCCCCATATAGATTGTCCGGCCCGCACCGGGAAACGCCGGGCATACGACAACACCCTTGACGCCGAGCCGCTCTGCAAGCGCTTCTGCGACGGGACCGATATTGCCCTCGCGGGTCGAATCGAACGTCGAGCAGTATTTGAAGACGATCTGCTGGCAGCCCTGCTTAAGAAGCCATTCGAGCGCCAGGAGCGATTGTCGTACCGCTTCAGCCGGCGCGATCGAGCGGGTCTTCAGGGAAATCACGCCGGCTTCGATGCCGGCTGGCGCCGGATCGCCTGGAACACCCAGAAACTGCGCCGTTCTCAGCCCGCCTTCCGGCGCAATACCCTTGGCGATCGTATTGGCGATGTCGCTCGCCCCGGTAAAATCGTCTGCGATCACGCCCAGAAGCATGCTCGGTCCTCCCAGTCTTCGAATTGTCAGGCGAGCAGGTTGCGCAGTTTGGCAACCGCGGCGTCGGGACTGCTGAACACCGGTGTCGCGGTCACCGTGCGAACCCGCTCGATTGCGCGTGCGGTGGAAAAATGCGCCAGCATGATCGCGTCGTAGCCGGTCAGAGCGCTTGCTGCCTCCGAGACCAGGCGATTGTGGGTTTCGATGTCGCCGTTGCGGACCGCGTCGATGGCACCATCGACCAGAAAACTCTCGATCGTGGCCGACGGGTTCTTTCGTGCCGCCTCCTCATGAAACTCGACCTCCATGCTGCCCTTGGCCGGCGGGAAGGTGTAGAGCATTGCGGTGCGGCCGCCCTGGCCGATCGCGGCCTCGAACATTGCCTCGTTCGGTTTCAGAACTGGCACCGGCAATTGGGCCGCAGCCGCCTCGATTGCCGATCCGAACGACGAGCAGGTAAAGAGGATCGCATCGCTGCGTGACTTGATTGCGTATTCGGCGAGCAACAGGATCCTCTGTGCAAGTTCATCGGTGATCGACGGCACGTCGGCGCGATCGGGCGAGAGACTGTCTTCGAGGATGTTGATCGTCTGTGCTTCAGGCCAGCCCTTTTCGAAGGACGCCTTGATGGGGTCGATGGCGATGGAGGTCGCGTGGATAAGCGCGATGCGCGGGGCGGTAGCCATGGCAGGTCCTGTCGTATGTCAAATGTTGGCGGCCGCCCGGGAGGACAGGCGGCCGCCTTTCGCCGTTACTTTTGCGCGCCGGAGAACACCCACACGCTTTCAGGCGGGATCTGCGCCCAGACTTTCCCGGAGGCCATCTGCTTGGTGCCGTGCGCCTTGGCGACGAAGTCACCGCGACGAAGGCGATATTCCCAGCGATCGCCGAGATAGATGCTGTCGTCGAGATCCATCTCGATACCGTCGGCTGACGGTGTGTCGGTCACCTTGATCTGCTCGACGCGGATGACGGCGCGCGCATCCTGTGCCTGGCCGAGGCCCGCCCCTTCCCGGACAGTTCCGTTCAACGACCAGCCCTGCCCGCCGATCACAGCAACCTTGCCGTCGATGGTCTGGACCTTGGCCTTGACGATGTTGTTGGCGCCAAGGAAGTCGGCCGAATAGAAGCTGTTCGGGTTGGAGTAGATCTCCTGCGGTCCGCCTTGCTGGACGATGCGACCGTCCTGCAGCAGGAGAATATTGTCGGCCGCCGCCAGCGCCTCACTCTGGTCATGCGTGACGAGAATGGCGCAGATTTCCAGATCCAGGATCAGCTTGCGGATCCAGTAGCGAGCCTCTTCGCGAAGCTTCGCGTCAAGGTTCGACAAGGGTTCATCGAGGAGGAGAACGCGGGGCTCGTAGACCAGCGCACGGCAGATGGCGACGCGCTGCTGCTGGCCGCCGGAAAGCTGGGAGGGAAAGCGGTCGGCAAGATGACCAAGGCCCATCCGGTCGAGGATTGCCTGGACCCGCTTGCCGATATCGGCTGCGTCGACACCACGCAGCTTCAGCCCGTAGCCGACGTTTTCCTTGACGGTCCGGTGCGGCCAGAGCGCGTAGCTCTGAAACACCAGGCCGATATTGCGCTGTTCGGGCGGCAGCGCGAGCTTCTTTTCGCCATCGAGTACGGTCTTGCCGCCGATGACGATCGTGCCGATTTCGGGCTGTTCGAGACCCGCGATGCAACGCAGCAAGGTTGTCTTGCCGCTACCGGACGCGCCAAGCAGGGCGACGATGCTTCCCTTGTGCGCGGTAAACGAGGCGCCCTTGAGGATCTGCAGGCCACCGAGCCATTTCTGGACATTATTGACAACAAGTTCAGTCATGGATTTTAGCTCCAAGTCGAAGGGCAAGCGCCAGGCCCGCACCTGTCAGGACAATGCTGATGAGAGAAAGTGCGGCAATGGTGTTCATTGCACCGGTCTGCAGAAGCGAGACCATGAGAGAGCCGATGACCTCGGTCCCTGCACCCATGAGATAGACGCCCGTCGCGTATTCGCGAAGGAAGATGATCATGATCAGGGCCCAGGCGCCGGCAAGGCCCGGACGCACGATCGGGATGACGACATCCTTCCACGTCCGGCCGATCGTCGCACCTGTCGTGCGAGCGGACTCTTCAAGCTCGGGAGCAACCTGGATCAGCGTGCCCTGCAGGAGCCGGAGCCCGTAGGAGAGGCCGACGACAACATAGGCGACGAACAGGCTGACGAGTGTCGGCCGAAGCGGCGTCAGAAGCGGAACGAACAGGAAGACCCAGAAGAAGGCAAGGCCGATGACCAGTCCCGGCAGGGCGCGGGGCAGGAGGACGATATAGTCCAGCACCGTGTTCGACAGGCCCCAGTTCCGATGGCCGGCAAGGCCGACCGCGAGATAGATCGCGACAGCCGCCGCGCCACCGAAGACGGAGAGAATAACGGTGTTGACGATGCCTCGCGACAGGCTCGGGACATCGAGCATCCGGTCGAAATTGGCGAAAGTGAGCTGATCCCAGAGATTTACCCCCTCACCCCAGGCGTCGACAAATGCGCGCACGGTGATCCCGCCGATCGGAAGGACGACCGACACGAAGAGCCAGAAGCCGATGATCGATAGCGCAATAACCTGGCCGCTGGTGCCGAGCTTCAGCGTTGAAACGCGGGCGCCCTTGCCACCCATTGCAGCATATTTCTTGGCGTTGCGAAGGAGCCTGCGCTGCGCGGCCACGAGCGGGAGCGTGATGAGGATCAAGACGACGGCAACGACGGCCATGAGCTGATAGGTGGGCGTGCCGAAGAGTGTCGTCAGCTTGTAGATATAGGTGGTCAAAACCATGATGCCGTTCGGGTCGCCGAGGACGAGCGGAATACCGAAGGTCTCAAATCCAAGCAGGATGTTGAGCGAAGCCGCGAAGATCAAGGCGGGCAGAACCATCGGCAAGGTGACGTCGCGCGACACCTGCCAGATCGACGCGCCGGTCGTGCGAGCTGCTTCCTCGAGGTCGGACGGCAGATTGCGCATGGCAGACGACACATAGAGATAGACATGCGGCACATGGCTGAGGCCGGCAATCAGGATCATGCCGGGCAGCGAATAGATGTTCCACGGTACGATGCCGACGATATCGCGGATGAACAGCGACACGAAGCCGGTCGGACCGACGGAAACGGTGTAGCCGAAGGCCAGCACGATCGACGAAATGAACATCGGCACGAGGACGAGGATCTCGAGGAGACGCTTGCCCTTGATGTCAGTTCTGGTGATCAGGAACGCCAGAAGGCCGCCGAGCGGCACGGCAATCGCCACCATGCCGAACGAGAAAATCGCCGTGGTGCCGAGCGCCTTGTAGAACGCCTTGTCGGTAAAGACATAGCGGTAGGCGTCGAAGCCGAACTGCGCTCTCTTGCTGAAGAACGGAGCCGACAGAAAGCTCTGATAGATGATGAGACCGACGGGAGCCAGAACCGCGATCGCCAGCAATCCGATGACGATATTGCGGTAGAGGTTGGCGTTGCCATGTCTCGGCATTCTTGCCGGATACTTCTTTTCGGCTGCTTCCTTTGACAGGGGAAGTGCTGCCGGTGCCTGCACATGGGTAGACATATCTGCCTCACACTAGAGAAGAGGAGCTGCGGCGCGATTATACGCGCCGCAGGCGTTAGACCTCAGCGGCCGAGGGCGGCTTTCCAATCGTTGAGGAACTGCACGCGCTTCATCTGGTCCATGTATTCCAGGACACCTTCATCGACGGCGATCGGCTTCAGTCCACCACCGACACGTTCGTTCAGCGTCTTGATGTTGAGGCCGGCGGTGACGTCCTCGCGCACAGACGGCAGGCCGCTGCCAGCGAGCAGTGCCTGCCCTTCCGACGAGAGCATGAAATCGATCAACAGCTTGGCGGCATTCGGATGCGGTGCATCCTTGGTCTTCAGCGCAAGGCGCGAGAAAGCCGGGGTATAATCGGTCGCGAAGTGAACGCCGAGGTTCGGGCTTTCCTTGACCCAATCGAGAGCGTAGGAGCCGATAATGTTGATGGCGATGACATTTTCGCCGGAGACGACGGTTTCCTTCATGCCGCCCGAGCTCGAATAGATCTTGGCGCCATCGTCACCCATGGCCTTGGCGAGGTCCCAAAAATCCTTGCGATTGCGAGCATCGTTGGAGTGGTGGAGGAAGCCGGAGCCACTCTTTTCCGGATCGAAGGTCGCCACCTTGCCCTGAAGCGTCGTCTTGTTGTCCTTCAGGAAGGTGATCATGTCGGCATAGGTCTTCGGGAGCTTGTCCTCGGTCAAGGCCTTGGTGTTGTAGATGACGCCGATCGGCTCGACGGTCGTGGCAAAAAGCGTATCCTTGTAATTTGCCCATATCGGAAGCTTGGACGCTTCGGGCGACTTGTACTCTTCCGCATAACCGTCCTGCACCAAGGTCATCTGCAGATCCATGGCCGAGCTCCAGACGACGTCGGCGGTGACCTGGCCGGCTGCGGCTTCGGAGATCACCTGGTTGTAGGCGCCGTTGGTGCCGAGGTCGTTATAGGCGATCTTGATGCCATACTTGGCCGTGAAGGCATCCTGAAGCTTCTGTGACTGGGCGGCATCGGTCGAGGTGTAAACCGAGACCGTGCCTTCGGCCTTGGCAGCCTCGATGACCGCCGCGTAGTCGGCGGGGTAACCTGCCGGGACTTCCTGCGCAAAAGCTGCGGATGTCATCAGCGACAGGACGGCCGCCGTCGCAAACCCTTTCGGGGAAATAAATGAATTCATGTCTCTTCTCCCAAAATGCCCAGTCTCCTCCGGGCGATAATTCCGAGGGCGCACAACACGCCCCCGAACCTTTGATTGGCTTAACTCAGCCAGAAAACCAGATCAGGCGTTAGCGACCTTCTTTTCGGCCGAGCCCTTGCCGATCGCCTGCGCCACGAGCGAGCCGAAGGCATCGGTGTTGACGTCGCCGCCAAGATCGCGGGTACGGCTGGCCGGATTTGCCAGCACCTCATCGACAGCGCGCTCGATTTCGGCGCCGGCTGCTTCGAAGTTCGGTAGGCCACGCTGTTCGCCGAGCCAGCTCAGCATCATCGCCGCCGACAGGATCAGCGAGGTCGGGTTTGCGATGTTCTGGTTCTGGATGTCGGGCGCAGAGCCGTGCTGTGCCTGGGCGCAAACGAGGCCAAGCTCGGCATTGGCGTTGATGGAACCGGCAAGGCCGAGACTTCCGGACAGTTCGCTGGCGAGGTCAGACAGAATGTCTGCATAGAAGTTGGTCGTCACGATCACGTCGAAGCGCGAGGGGTCGCGAACGAGATGCGCGGCCATGGCATCGATGATGAAATCGTTGAGCTTCACTTCGGGAAACTCTTCAGCGACCTTGCGCACCTGCTTCATGAACAGGCCGTCGGTCAGGATGAAATTGTTGGCCTTGTGAACCGCAGTCACCCGCTTGTCGCGCTTCATCGCGAGCAAGAATGCCTGGCGAGCGATGCGTTCGCAGGCCTTTGCGGTGATCTTGCGCACAGAGAGCGCCACATCTTCAGTCGGCATGAACTCGCCGGTTCCCGCGACCATGTTGCGGTCCGGATAAAAACCTTCGGTTGCCTCGCGCATGATCACAAGGTCCATCGTCTTCGAATTGTTCAGGAACGAACGCGAGCGTGCCGGGCGAACGTTCGCGTAGAGGTCGAGCTTGACGCGGAAGCCCGCCGACACATTGACGCCGCCCTTGTCGCGCGCCGGGTAATCCATGTGCGACTGCGGTCCGAGGATGATGCCGTCATAGCCGCGAGCCCGCTCGATGAGCTCGTCGCGCAGCGTCGTGCCGAACTTTTCAAGGCTCGTGAAACCGGTGTCTTCGTAGTCAAAGGTCAGGCCCAGGCCGAACGCCTTGTCCGTCGCCTGGAGCACTTCCATCGTCGCAGCGGTGATTTCCGGACCGATGCCGTCGCACGGCGTAACCATGATTCTCATTGAATTGATCTCCCTAGAGACGGCGGATCTCCGTCGTCGTCATCACCCACACAGATTGGCTTTTTATAGATCTAAATGCAATATTGAATCTGCGGCCGCGCTCAAGTTTTTTTGGTGCGTCTTCCGCGACAGATCGGCGCGGCATTCCCGCCCCGACCGCCGGTCGCGGCGGTCGGGTACCTGTCTATTGACCTGCCAGCGTGGGATGCCGGTTCGCAGGCGTCCTACACGCTCGCGCTTTTCGCAACACGCACATGCTCGACCAGCGGCGGCGCGGCAAAGAAGCTGCCTGCGGCCGCCCGCCATTTCTGGAAATCGTCCGAAGCCCGGAAGACCACCATATGATCCTCAAGCGTTTCCCAGTCGACCACGAGATAATAGGTGGCCGACTCTTCGATCGACCGTTCGAACCGCACGCCTTTGCAGCCCTTTGCCGCCAGAAACAGCGGAGCAACGTCTTCAAAGATATCGTTGAACGCGTCGGCCAGTTCGGGCTTGATGGAAAGTCTTGCGCGCTCGATGATCATGGCGTCTTCTTTCCATGTTCCGCATCGATCGTGCGTGTTTCGCCGCTGGCGATCATCGTGCGGGTGGCATCGACCGATGCGTAGGTCCAGAAGATGCGCATTGGCTCGCTGTCCGACGCATTGATGAACCTGTGCGGTACGTCGGCCGGAATCCAGGTCGTATCGTTTGCTTCCAGCCTGTGCTGCACACCGTCGATCTCGGCAATCGCGGTGCCATCGAGCACCATGACGCTTTCTTCGCAATTGTGCTTGTGGAGACCGATCGCCGCTCCCGGATCAAATGCCGTGATGCCGTTGATCATGCTGGTCGAACCACAACCGCGTGTGACGAGCGGCGTCGTTCGGGCGCCGCCGCCGCGGTCATTGGTTTTGAGTTCCTTTGGTCGAAGAATGGCTGCCTGTTTCATATCGCTCTCACTTCACTGCCTTTGCGGGTCCGATCCAGACTGTCTTGATGTTGACGAATTCGCGGATGCCGTAGACGCCGAGTTCACGGCCATAGCCCGATCGCTTGATCCCGCCGAATGGGTAGCGGGGATCGGATGCAACCATGCCGTTGATGAACACGGCACCAGCATCGATCTGACGGGAAAGTGTCTTGGCGCGCGCGATGTCACGCGTCCACAGTGCCGCTCCGAGACCAAATTCGGTATCGTTCGCCATTGCGATCGCCTCGGCCGCGTCTTTCACGCGGATGATGGCCGCCACGGGACCGAATGTTTCTTCCCGGAACGCGGTCATGTCGGGGCGAACATTGTCGATGACGGTCGGCGGGTAGAAAAAGCCATCGCCTTCCACTGGCTTGCCGCCGAGTTTCAGCACGCCACCGGCCTTGACCGTCGCTTCCACCTGGCGATGAAGCGTGGCGCGCAAGTTCTCGCGCGCCATCGGGCCGATATTCGTGTCCCGTTCCATCGGATCGCCAATCTTCAATGCCTTGGCGGCCTCACAGAACAATTCGACGAAGCGATCGGCCACGCTCTCCTCGACAATGAAGCGCTTGGCGTTGACGCAGGACTGGCCGACATTGATGTAGCGCGCCTTGACCGCAACGGTTGCGGCCTGTTCGAGGTCGGCATCGGCAAGAACGATGAACGGATCCGAGCCGCCGAGTTCAAGCACCTGCTTTTTCAGCGCCTGGCCGGCCTGGCTTGCAACGATGGCGCCGACCTCGGTCGATCCGGTCAGGGTGACGGCCGCAATCCGATCGTCGGCAATCAGTCCGGCGACCTTGGAGGCGTCGATCAGGATGGTCGAGAACAGACCGGACGGGCAGCCGGCCTTTTCCATGACGTCCTGGATTGCAAGCGCGCATTCGGGAACATTGTTGGCGTGCTTGAGGATCGCGCCGTTGCCCGCAGCAAGTGCCGGAGCTGCAAACCGGAAGAATTGCCAGAACGGATAATTCCACGGCATGATGGCGAGCACCACACCAAGAGGATCGAAGGCGACGACACTCTCGCTCGCGTTCGAGGGAACCTCTTCATCGGCAAGATAGCCGGCGGCGTGCTCGGCGTAGAAATCGCAGTTATAGGCACATTTTTCGATTTCTGCCTCTGACTCGGCGATGGGCTTGCCCATCTCCCGGGTCGTCATTTCGGCGAGCCTGTTCTTTTCCTCGCGCAGGACGCGGGCCATCGACTTCAGGAGGGTGACCCGTTCGCTGACGGGAACCGTCTTCCATTGCGCCTGGGCTTTCACGGCCGCAGTCAGGGCCTGGTCGACCTCGGCTTCCGTGTGGAGTTCAAAGGTCGCAAGCTGTTTGCCGTTTGTCGGGTTGACGGACGAGATCATCATTTTCTCACTTTTCTCGGATCACGCTGCATGGGTGGTGGAGCGAACGCGCTCGAGCGCATCGCAAACCGCTTTCGTAAAGACGTCGGTCGTCGCGGTCCCACCGATGTCGCGGGTGCGAACGGACGGATTGTCGAGCGCTGTCTCGACGGCTTGTTCAATG
Organism: Rhizobium sp. CC-YZS058; assembly: GCF_034720595.1. Lineage (NCBI taxonomy): Bacteria > Pseudomonadati > Pseudomonadota > Alphaproteobacteria > Hyphomicrobiales > Rhizobiaceae > Rhizobium > Rhizobium sp. CC-YZS058. Next base: position 43,439 of record NZ_JAYESJ010000002.1, read on the forward strand.
GCTGCGGCCGCCTGGGTCAGGCGAGAATTGCCATCGCGCCGGCCCCTCCAGTCGAGAAGCATCGCGGCAGACAGAATAAGCGAGGTCGGATTGGCGACATTCTGGCCAGCGATGTCAGGCGCCGAACCATGTTGGGCCTGTGCGACGCAGATCTCATCGCCCGCATTGATCGAACCGCCGAGCCCAAGGCTGCCGCACAGTTCCGATGCCTCGTCGGAGAGGATGTCGCCAAACATGTTCGTGGTGACCATGACGTCGAAGCTGTCAGGCCGACGGATCAGCAACGCGGCTGCGGCATCTACGATCAGCTCCTCGAGTTCGACCTCCGGGTAGTCCTGCGCCACCTTGCGGACTTCGCGAAGGAACAGGCCGTCCGAAAGCTTAACCACATTGGCCTTGTGAACCGCGGTCACCTTCTTGCGACGGCCCTTTGCGATTTCGAATGCCGCGCGCGCGACACGCGCCGATCCCTTTGCGGTGATCTTGCGAATGGAAAGCGCCAGATCCGGATCGGGCATGAACTCGCCCGAGCCGGCAAACATGTTGCGGTCGGAGTAGAACCCTTCCGTGTTCTCGCGAACGAGGATGAGGTCCATCGGCTTGCGAAGCACGGTCAGTTCCGGCCGCGAGCGGCAAGGACGCACATTCGCGTAGAGTTCGAAGACGACGCGAAGCTCGCCGGAGGGATTGATGCCGCCCTTGTCACGGGTCGGATAGTCATAATGCGATACCGGTCCGAGAATAACGCCGTCGGAGGCGGGGATCGCTTTCATGACCTTTTCAGGAAGGGTCGTGCCGTCAGTGGCAAGCGAGGCCAGTCCGATATCGTGGCTTTCGAATTCGAGGTTGAGCGAGAGTGTGCGATCTGCGACGCGCAACACCTGCAGGGTCGCTTCAGTAATCTCCGGACCGATACCGTCGCCTGGGAGTACGAGAATTTTCATGGTGGGGGCTTCCATTGTCAGTTGAGGGTTAGTGCAGGGTGGCCATAGCCAGAAGTGCCAGCGTCACGGTGATGCCGCCGCCGATGCGGGTCGCGATCTGCGCAAAAGGCATCAATCGCATACGATTGCTTGCGGAAAGGATCGCGATATCGCCGGCTCCGCCCATGCCGCTGTGGCATCCGGTGACGATGGCACTCTCGACAGGATGCAGATTGACAAAGCGCGCGGTGATGAAGCCAGTGACGACCATCGCCGTGACGGTCGCCACGATCGTGATGAGATTTGCGGGCGCAAAACCGGCAACCAGCTTGTCCCATGGTGTCAGCACGACGCCGAAGGCAAACAGCATCGGATAGGCAACCGCGGTCAGGCAGAATTTGTAGACGGTGTAGGATCCGGTTTGCAGGCGCGGCGAGACACCGTGGGCAAGTTTCAGCATCACCGCGAGGAACAGCATGACGACCGGAGCCGGGAAGCCGAGCAGTTTGAAGGCCAGAACGCCCGTCAGGTAGAGCGTTACCGCAGTCATCGCGGCGGCTGCGATGTTCTGCACATTGCCGTCCGTTTTGCCGCTGTCGAGAAGCACAATGCCTTCGTCATTGTTGTTGGGCTGGAGGACACCGTTGCCGGTCAGGGCCGGATAGCGCTTGCCGAGTGAATTGAGGGCACCCGCTAAAATGATTGCGGTCAGATTACCGACGAGAATCGCCGGCAGGAGCTGGGCAAGGATGGCGCCGTGGTCCTGTCCGGTGATCCCGGCGTAACCGAGCGACAGGGGAATTGCGCCTTCTCCCACGCCGCCGGCCATGATCGGAACGACGATGTTGAACAGGGTGTGCTGCGCGCCGAGCCCCAAGGAGGTGCCGACGGTGACGCCGACCAGAGCGGCAACGAGCGACCCCGCAGCCAGGGGAACGAAGATCTTGGCAAATCCCTTGATCAGCGTATCGCGGTCCATGCTGAGGATGGAGCCGACGATGACGGCGGCGATAAAGAGACTGAGCACGTTGGTGGATTTGAAGAAGTCGCTAACGACCGAGACGGCTTGGGGTGGGATCCACCCCTTGTAGGCGAGATAAGACGGAACGAAGGTGACGAGCACAGCGCCCCCGCCGATGTTGCGGATGACAGGTGCGTTGTTGCCGATCGCGCCAAGCGTGAAGGCAAAACTCGCCATGATGCCGATCACCATGGCGATCTCGCCATTGATCAGACCTTGCCACACGAAGATCGCCAGCAGGCAAACCAGAAGTGCGTAGACGGGCAAGGGTATGATGCCGACATCGATGTCCATAAGGCGCCACCAGCGTTCGCGGCGCCCGGAACGCTCGGCCGGCTCTTTTACTATTGCCCCTTGGGCTGCATGATAGGTCATGGTGTCCTCCCCTCGGTCGACGATGCGACCTGAGATGTTTTAGAATTCGAACAGGGTCTTGGCGTTCTCGACGAGGATCTTGCGGTAAAGCTCAGCGTCGCCAAGCCAACCAAACAGCCGATCGAGGTCGGCGCCGTCGTCGATCTCGCGGAAAGGTTCGATCGCATTGACGTCGCGCGTGGCGCGCTCGCGGCCACCGCCGGTATGCGGCCAGTCCGACGCCCAGACGAGACGGTCGGGATTGGCCTCAACGAGAGCCTCGACGAACGGGCGAAGATCGTCCCCCGACGTCTCGGCGGCGACGCGATAGGGCGCCGACAACTTAACCCAGACATTGCCGTCGCGGATCATCTGAAGAAGGGCCTGAAAATCATCTCCACCGACACCTGCTCTGGTGTTCAGGGCAGCGAAGTGATCGAGGACGACATCGACGGCGATCTCCTCGATCAGCGGCCGAAGGCGTGCGCAGTCCGAAAGGTTCAGGAACAGCTGCACCTTCATCGAATGGGCGACCGCCCTGCCCGCGGTGCTGCGCAGCATATCGGCGGGCGATTTGCGTATCGTTCCAGGTGCCGCCTCGAAATTGACCCTGAGCGCCTTCACGCCGGCCCTGCCAAGGACGGCAATGGTCTCGTCGGTTTCGTTGTCCGGATCGACGACCGCCACGCCTCTGGCTGCATCGCCGAAATGCGCCAGGGCATCCACAAGGCAGGAATTGTCGGTTCCGTAAACGCTCGGCTGGACGAGAACCACCCTCTCCGTGTCAATCGAATGCATGAAGGCGGCCAGGTCCTGGCAGGTCGCCCGCGCCGGGGTGTAAGCGCGGCCGGACGCATAAACGAACCGCTCGGGGTCGAACACATGCACATGGCTGTCGCATGCCGATGGCATCGATACGGATGGCCCACGAAAGGCTTTATGGTGCGAAAAATCCAATCCCGGCTCCTCCAAAGCTGGGCAGACCATACGCTGGTTTTGGTATTTTGCAATCTCAAAAAACCATGATTTGACGCGATGGTGGTTTTATTCCGGCTCGAAATCTGCTTATGTGTCTGAACGGCAAGGAAAAACCGGAGCGACCGAGAACTCGTGAATTCAACGCCTTTGATCAATCATCTTGCGTCCAAGATCGTCGAATATGTGCGCGCGCAAGACGAGCCAAACGGCATGCGTCTGGTGGAGCGCAAGCTCGCCGAGCATTTGAAGGTGTCCCGGTCGCCAGTGCGTAGTGCACTGAAAATGCTTGAGGAACAGGGTCTGCTGAAAACGGCCGAAACCGGGGGCTTTTATGTCGACTGGGATGGTCGGACTGTTCCCGCGAGCCTGACGGATCCGCAGTCAGACGACGACGACGAGGCCTATATGAAGATCGCCGGCGACCGGCTTTCCGGCGATCTTCCGGACAAGGTCACGGAGAGCGAGCTTGCACGGCGATACGGGTTGACCAAAGCCCATCTCGGACGGGTTCTCAGGCGGATCGCGGGAGAAGGCTGGATCGATCGCCTTCCGGGTCACGGCTGGGAATTCCTGCCAATGCTCACCTCGATGCAGGCCTACAAGGACAGCTATCGCTTCCGCCTGACGATCGAGCCGGCGGCAATTCTCGAACCGACATTCGTCCTCAACCGCTCATCGCTTGAAGATTGTCGCCAGCATCAGCAGCGCCTGATTGACGGCGAGATCTGGGACGTCTCCAACCCGGATCTGTTCGACATTAACAGCCGACTGCACGAAGCGATCATTGAATGCAGTCACAACCTGTTCTTCATCGAATCGTTGAAGCGGATCGATAGGCTGCGCCGGCTGATCGAATATCGTCAATCGCTCAATCGCAAATATGCGATCGTCCGGTGTCGCGAACACGTACGCCTTGTCGATTTGCTACTGCAGGGGCGGATGGTCGAGGCGTCCGAGTTCATGACGAACCACCTCTCTTCCGTCAGCGTGATGAAAACCGTGGCCGATTAGGTGGCGTCAGTGCTCTTGGTCTTCCTTTACCGGACGCGTCGCCCCGGCTTCCTTTGACCAAAGCAAGGGCGATTTCCTCGAGAGCGCCCCGCCGAGATGCCGTCTCATTGCATATGAGGCCTCCACAATTTCCCCCTTCTCAAGCAGGCTCAGGATTGCGAGGTGGTCCTGACATTGGACCATCAGGCGATCGCGGTCGACGTTCGAGCGGTATTCGAGGAGGCGCCGCATCCGGTTCACCCGAACGAGCGAAATGTGAAAGAATGGATTGCCCGAGAGCTTGATCAGTTCCTCGTGAAATAACGAGCCATTGTGCAGCAGCCGTTCTGCCGGCAGACTGCTGATATCCGTTGCGAGCATCCGCTCCTGTATGCGCCTTTGTTCATCGATGATCTTGCGATCGAGCATGAATGTCGGCTCGAGCATGGCGGCCGGCTCGATGAGCATTCGAAAACGGTAGATCTGCTCGAAAGATTCAGGTGTCTTTGCAACGGGCAGGAAACGCCAGCCATATCCCTGCTTCGGCTCCGCCCACCCTTCACGCGACGCCCGCATCAGGATGTCCGAAAGCTGCGTTTTCGTGAGGCCGTACCGCTCCCGCAGCAGCTGCTCGGTAACATCCGCCGGGATCCTGTCGGTCAGCCAATCTTCCGAGAGACGGTGGTAATCGCTCATTGGCTCGGGAAGCGGATCGTCCGGGGCCTTGTCGGTTTCGACTGTAAGACCCGGCTTGACGAAAAACCCGCGATTGGGCTTCTGCTCCAGAAGGCCTTGGTCGTTCAAAATCTGCATTGCCTCTCGCACCGGCGAGCGCGAGACGCCGAACCTGTCCGCCAGCCCCTGCGTGCTGAGATGCTCCTCGGCGCGCAATTCGCCTGTTCGGATCAATTCGCCGATTTCCTTGGCGATGTTGGTGGTTAGCTGGCTTGTACGCATTCCAGGCTATGCTCTCGATTTACGTCCCTTTGAACGGTCATACGTGAGTTTCCGCCGTTGTTAAACAGCACGCGGCGGCGCAACGTCCGCATGTGTCATACCGACTGCGTCGAATGCCGCACGAACTGTCCCGTCCCGCTTGAGTTCCTCGATCATCCGCGTTGCGGCAGCTAAAGCATGCGGCCGACCGCGTGGCACGACGATCGCCGTTCCCGCTTCGTGAAAATGACCCGCGACCGCATGAGTGCCGGCCACCTTTGCCACGACACTCAGGATCGACTCCTTGCCGAGCGCAAGCGCGTCGATTTCGCGGGCGGTGAACAAGCGCATGGCCTCGTCCAAAGACGCGATCGCTGTCAGTTTGGCGCGCTTGAGCGACCGCTCGGCGCTTCGAAAGGTTGCCGTACCGGCAACGCCGGCGACCCGGACACCGTCGTGATCGACATCGGCGACGGTCTGAAAGGCGTCTGACCGCGTCAGGTATGTGCTGACGCCGAGATAGTAGTCCGGACCGACCGAAAGCTTCTCGCGCCGGTCGCTGTCGATTGGCACAAAGGAGAGCGTCCAAAGGTCGTCGTTGGCGTTTTGCACAATATCGCCCGAGCTTTCGAACTCGACCAGTCTTAAGGCAAGACCGGTGTTCCTGGCGATCGCTTCAGCAAGCGAAACCGTGACGCCGCGCGCCTTTCCCGTTGCAGGATCCCTGACGCACCAGACCGCTGAAGTCGCAGGTCCAACGGCGACCGCGACCTTCAATTCACCGTCGCGAGCAAGCTCCGCCGCTTCTTGTTTGGATAGGCTGAAAACCATGATGCACCTCAAAAAACACGTTCAATTTATTGCATTTTGAGATATTCAAATGCAATACGGAAAAACCATTCGGGAGAGTTTCCATGTTGGATGCATGGTCGCCAGCACAATATCTCAAATTCGAAGACCACCGGACGCGACCCGCCATCGATCTCTTGGCCCGGGTCGGCAATGAACATCCAACCAATGTCACCGACCTTGGCTGCGGCCCCGGGAACTCCACGGAGCTTCTTGTCGCCCGCTATGGATCCGGCCCTGTCACCGGGATGGACACGTCTGTAAACATGATCGAAGCTGCAAAGAAGCGGCTTCCCGATTGTATTTTTTATGAGGCGGACGCAGCGACCTGGTCACCTGCCAAACCGCAGGACGTCATCTTTGCCAATGCGGTCCTGCAGTGGCTACCCGACCACGAGGCACTGTTCGTTCGTCTCGCGCGCCACCTGAAACCCGGTGGAACCCTTGCGGTTCAAATGCCCGACAACCTCGACGAGCCGTCGCATGTAAGCATGAGAATGGCAGCCGCCGACCCGCGATGGGCAGAGAAGCTCGCCAAGGCTCATGGCGAACGCACCACGATCCTCCCCGCCAATCAATACTGGTCGATCCTCAAGTCGCAGTCGAGCCATGTCGACATCTGGCGCACCACCTACCATCACCCTTTGCGGGGACTGAACGGTATCGTCGAATGGTTCAAGAGCACGGGCCTGTTACCCTATCTCAGCCGCTTGAATGCAGATGAGCAGATCGCGTACCTGGAGCGCTACGAGGAGTTGCTGAGGGAGCATTACCCCGTGCTTTCCGATGGCACGGTCATTCTGGCTTTCCCGCGAATTTTCCTGATAGCGGTTCGGTAGTTCGCGCGCGCAAGAAAGTCCATCTATCCTTGCGCGCACCAATCCCCGCAGGGACGTCAAACGTCGATCGCTTCGCCCGCCCTTCGACGGCGACATCGCTCCCTGGTCGATGCTATGCCGCCCTGGCCGAATAGAGCAGAGCGTGCCGCTCGGACGTTTCCGATAGCTGGAATTGCGCCAGAAGACCGGTCAGCGTCTGGATGTCGCCAGACAACGCGTGGCTCGCCGCCGTCGACTCTTCCACCATGGCGGCGTTGCGCTGGGTTGTCTGGTCGATGGTCGTGACAGCGCCATTGATTTCCTGCAAGCCGACAAGCTGCTCTCTCGCCGATGTCGCGATCGCACGGACCCGACCGCTGATATCCTCGACGCGTGCGACGATCGCCTGAAGCGTATCACCAGTTTCGCCGACCAGCGAAACGCCAGAGCGAACCTGCTCGCCGGAGGTGGTGATGAGCGCCTTGATCTCGCGGGCAGCCTGCGCGGAGCGCTGGGCAAGTTCACGAACCTCCTGGGCGACGACAGCAAATCCCTTTCCGGCCTCGCCCGCTCTTGCGGCCTCCACGCCGGCATTGAGCGCCAGCAGATTGGTCTGAAAGGCGATTTCGTCAATGACGCCGATAATGCTGCCAATCTCGACTGACGAGGTTTCGATCGCCTTCATCGCGCCCACCGTTCGCTGGACGATCGATCCCGAAGCCTGAGCCGATTCCCGCGCCTGCCGGACCAGCGCCTCTGCTTCTTCGGCTCTCGTCGTCGCGTCGCGTGTCGCTGTTGTAATCTCTTCAAGCGCAGCCGCCGTTTCTTCGACCGACGCCGCCTGTTGCTCGGTGCGATGAGCCAATTCGTCTGCGGCGCCGCGAATTTCCATGGCACTCGCCTCAATGGAACGGGCATTGATCCCGACGGCTCTCAACGTCCCCTCAAGCTTGTCAGCCGCCGAATTGAAATCCAACCGGACACGGTCGAGGCTTCCACTGAATGGCGTCTCGATCCGCTTGGAAACGTCACCATCGGCAAGTCTTGCGAGCGCATCAGCCAATGCCGATACCGCTTCCTCGACGTCTCGGGCATGAGCGGCCTTTTCGGCGTCCTGCACGCGACGGTTCGTTTCGAACAGTTCGTCTTTTTGACGCGCGGTGGCCTCAAGTGCTTCGCGCTGGCGGGCATTTTCCTGGAAAACCTTGACGCTGGTTGCCATGCTGCCAATTTCGTCGCGGCGCGCCGTCTCGTTGATCGAAACCTCGAGATCACCTTCGGCCAACCGCATCATTTTCTGGCGCAGGCGATCAATCGGGGACAGGATTGCAACAGAGGCAAGCACCATTGAGGCGACGATCGCGGCGATGATCGCGCCGGCCAGCACCGCACCGCTTCCGACGATCGACCCGATGTTTTGTGCGGAAAGGTCAGCCACTCCAGTCGAGACCTGAGCTTCCATCTCCTCGTTCCACTGACGCAACTTAGTGGATAGCTCATCGATTTTCGGATCAGCGGCATTCAAGACAGCCAAGGCGTTGAGGTCGCGATTGCCTTTCGCCGCGACCATGGCCTTGTCGAGCAGAACCTTGATCTGAATGGCGTCAGCAACAAAGCCGTCAATTGCGGCTTTACCGGCCGGATAGACCTTCGCAGCGTCGGCAAACCGGTCAAACATGCGCGTTGCGTTCTTGTCGTAGCTTTCCGCCACGTCGGCGAAATCCGGTTCGTCGGGGGCGTAGGCCGTAAGCTGGTAGGCGCGGTAGGCCACGGATTGAAGATGCCGCGTTGCAGCGACGACATCCGTGCTTGCCTTTGAGGCTGAGCCGATAAATTGCCTGTACTCCTCGTCGGCCGCCGCGAACTTCCACGACGTATAAGCGAGGCTTACGCCGGCCAGCGCGCTGACCAGAAGGATCATCGTCAAAATTTTCATGCGAATGCTGATGTTATGCGCGAATGACACGATGCCGGACCCCTCAAAAAGTGTTATTGCAATTATTGGCTTTATTTAGTTAAAAAACCAATACACTTAGTCATGGGTCCGAAAGAGGTCTTCGCGCGGCCTTCTCTCCGCAGAATTGAGCGTAGCAACCGTCGTCGTTCCACCGAGCTGCGTGTGTTCAGCGGTTCTATTGCGTTATGCGCGAGCCGAATTTCAGCCGCATAGCAGGGGAAAATCGCCTCATTGCCATTGTCTCAATATTTTCGACACAAAAATTGAGACACATTCATTCAGCTGTCAAAGAAGCTCGATATCTGGTTGCTCGCGCTCTCGGATGACCATGGATGTCTGTCGCGGGTGATGTCACGTTATTGGCGGCTTAATGGTTGATGGCTATCGGTCTGTGATGAGTTCATTGATCGTCAGCTACAAGAACCACCGTTTCCCGCCGCAGATCATCGCCCACGCGGTGTGGCTGTATTTCCGGTTTCCGTTGAGCCTGAGACTGGTCGAGGAAATGCTGCTGGAGCGTGGCATCATCGTGTCCTATGAAACGATCCGGCGATGGGGCCGCAAGTTCGGGCCGGCCTATGCCAAACGACTGCGCAGAAAGAAGCCGTCACGAAAGGATGTCTGGCATCTGGACGAGGTGGTCATCTCCATCGGTGGCCAGAAGCATTGGCTTTGGCGAGCAGTCGACCAAGACGGGTACGTTCTCGATGAAATCGTTCAGGCTCGTCGTGACACGAAGGCGGCCAAGCGATTGCTGGTCAGGCTGCTGAAGAAGCAAGGCCTCACGCCGAAGCGAATCGTCACCGACAAACTGCGCTCGTATGGAGCGGCGAAGCGGGAGGTGATGCCGAGCATCGAGCACCGATCGCACAAGGGACTGAACAATCGGGCGGAAAATTCACATCTGCCGCTGCGAAAACGAGAGCGGGTGATGCAGGGTTTCCGATCCGCGGCCGGCTTGCAGCGATTCATATCAGTGTTTTCAGCGCTCAGAAATCTCTTCGTCCCGCAATCACAGAAGCGGTCTGCCCTCAGCACCCAAATTCACCGGATGCGGGCAATGGCCCAGTGGAAGGCTATAACCGGCACGGCCGCCTGACCCGATGGAAAGTGTTTAATCACGCTTCAGTCAAACAACGTGACAATACCCCAAAAACAGCTCGGTCATGCATCGGCAGAGATGACACGCAGATATCAGCGCCGGCGGGATCGCTTCCGCGTGAATCTGACTAAGGCATCAGGGCTTTAGTTGGCCCCTCCCCTACTCCGCAGTGAAATCGTAAGAGGAGATTTCGGCGTCGGATTTCTCGCTTAGCTCTTAAATTGAAATCGGGAGCTAAAAGCCACACCTGCTTCGGATATGGGCTTGAGCAGGCTCTGGATGGGCAATTTTTCTAGATCGTAAGACATTGTAATCATGGTAAATGATTTGCTAAAGGAACTCTATCGATAAGTTAGAGTTCCTCACTGGATATGCTTGCTGGTGGGATTATCTACCATCGATAACAATCGTTTATCGATGGTAGATTGACAGAGGCCGCGAATCCACCGAATCTGGGCCAAATCCCGCTCCGCAAAGGCCTTTTCCCATGGAAGATCGCGTCCGTTTCGCCCTTGAAAAGCTGCTGAACATTGCAAACGGCGACACCGGCCAGGGCCGACGCGTCGCCAATTTTGTTCTCGCCTGGTGGAACGCAGACGAGCATGGCGGCTTCGATCTGACCGATCTCGCCAATGTCGATCGCGAGGTCGCCGAGGATATGGCGACCATCTTCACCTGGCTGGCACGCGAAGAGGACCTTCACTATCCCGATGACTATCGCAGCGAGGTCGAGCAGATTATCGCGCGCTGGCGGCCACAGGCCGAGACCGCCTGATGGTTTCCGCCAGAAAAGCTGCCAGCCTGTCTGGCATCGAACGCCGCGCCGTCGAGCTGGACACGATCGCCTCGGTGCTGCCAATCGAGCGGAGGGACGAGCTCGCCGAGCTGCTGACGGACCAGGACGTCGAAACGTTGCGCCACCTGGTCAACGAGGGAATGGGCGCCAACACGTTGCGCGCGCTGACCTCCGATCTCGCCTATCTCGAAGCCTGGGCGCTGGCCGCGACAAAACGATCGCTGCCCTGGCCGGCGCCCGAGGCGCTGCTGTTGAAATTCGTCGCGCAGCATCTTTGGGATCCGGCAAAGCGGGCCGTCGATCCCGATCATGGCATGCCGGACGACATCGCCGACAATCTCCGTGCCCAGGGGTTTCTGAAATCGGCCGGACCGCACGCGCCAGCCACCGTGCGTCGCCGCCTGGCCAACTGGTCGACGCTGACCAAGTGGCGCGGCCTCGATGGCGCCTTCGCCTCCCCTCCCCTCAAGTCCGCCATTCGACTCGCCGTGCGCGCCACGCCGCGGAAGCGTCAGCGGAAGAGCGCCAAGGCAGTCACCGGCGATGTGCTGGCCAAATTGCTGGCGACGTGCTCGACCGACAGTCTCCGCGACCTGCGTGACCGGGCGATCCTGATGGTGGCCTTTGCCTCCGGTGGGCGCCGGCGCAGCGAGATCGCCGGATTGCGCGTCGAGCAGCTGACGGAGGAGGCGCCGATCGAGGTGGCCGACGGCCCTCCCCTCCCCTCTCTCGCCATCCATCTTGGGCGGACGAAGACGACGAGCGGCGAAGAGGATGATGTCGTCTATCTGACCGGCCGGCCGGTCGAAGCACTGAGCGCCTGGATGGTTGAGGCAAAGATCGACAAGGGCAGCGTGTTCCGGGGGATAGGGCGCTGGGGCACGGTGTCGAGGCGTGCGCTCGATCCGCAGTCGATCAATGCGATCCTAAAACAGCGGGCGGCGATGGCGGGGTTGGAGCCAGGGGAGTTTTCCGCCCACGGGTTGCGTTCAGGGTATCTGACCGAGGCCGCCAATCGCGGCTTACCCCTTCCCGAAGCTATGGAACAGTCGCGTCATCGCTCGGTTCAGCAGGCATCCAGCTATTACAACAGTGCGAGCCGACGAACAGGGCGCGCCGCCCGCATGTTGTAAGCACTTCAGACAGGGCAGTCAGAGCTCATCATCTAAGTCAATCTCAGGGAACGAGTAGGTCTCATCATAGAATTGGTGAAGCTGGACTCGTCCTAATATCTCCCGATGTGCGTTTGCAAACTGTAGCTTCTCGGCGGTGTCAAATCCTCGACGAATTGTGCCAGAAAGACTTTGCAGAAGTTCGACATCGAGCGTTGCCTGGGCGTCGGGGGCACCCATCTCCTCAGCCATCCTACCAACGACGCCCATCGCAAAAGAGAGGCCTCTTGGGATGAACGAAGAGGTCAGTTCCCTCGCACGCATACAAATCCGCGAGTTCTTCTGCTCCCCATTCGGATCCCCGCCTAAGGCAAGTTCAATTTTGTTGAGCGGCTTACCCTCGATCCAAGCTAGAGTTCCCGAGCAAAGGCGGTCCAGAACACTTGTATCAATCGGGTGGTCTGACGCTTTGCCAGCTGCTGCCAGAGCGGCTCGTTCGACGTCACGCAGCAAATACTCCCGCGCACGAGCATCGCTCTTTAACCACAGAAATGCCCACTCTACCCATGCCCTGATGGTGGTCGGCAACTCCCCCATGGACTTTGCGATCCGCGCCCGCAATGTTTCCAACAGGTCAACAGGAAGCCCACTTTGTGTTGCAAGTAGGATCACAACAGCTTCGGGATCAGCGTCAACCGCTTCTTTCACAACGGTCCAGAGCTGCTCCACCTTCGTGGCGTAGTCCTTCTCTTCGTCACGCTTCCGGGCGAGGAAAGCGCCAAAAGATCGGGACATTAGATTGTGCGCTGATCCCGTGCCTGTATCCGTGATGTTGAGCGAAACAAGCCGGTTAATGGTGTAGTTTACCTGGCGGTCATCGAGGGCCCCGGCCATCACTTTGTCGAGCACAACTTCCAGCGGGTCGGTGATTGTGACACAACGATCATCTTCCGGGAGAACCGACTTTAGCTTGTCCTTGAGTTTGGCGTTCAATGCTGCTCCGGGTTTGAATTTTATAACGGGCTCAGGGATTAGGATGACTACACCATTGGCCAAATGCCCTGCCCTACCGGCTCGCGCGGCGGCATTTAACAGCTCGTGGGCTTCAAGCGGCTCTCTTGAACCCTTCTTTTTACCAGACCGTTTGTCTCCGGCCAAAATTGCGAGATGAGCAGGTAGATTCAGACCTTGAGCAAGAGTAGGAGTTGCGACGATGACGTGCGCGCCGTCAGGGCGCCGGAAGAGCCTCTCTGAGAGACTGCGCTCGATGCGAAGCATTGCTGAATTATGAGGAACCGCTCCGAAGTTTCCGTTTGGGAAGATCGCATGTTTAGCGTCCCCAAGCTCCAGCACAAGAGCGTCCCAAAGTGATCTTTCGGCTTCGTTCAGGACTACGGTTTCCCCTAGCCGTTCAGCGACGCTCCCAGCAGTTCCGACAGCATCAGCCTTGGTATTCACGAAGATAATTGTCTTGAGGCCAGTGCTGTATGCCTTGATCGCGATCGAGGCGGCAACCTCATTCGCGTTTGGGGTTGCCCAAATTCTCCCCTCTTCAAACCCTCCGGCCAGTTGGAAGACACCGTCCGAAATGGTGGTTAAAGCGTGCGACTTTGCTGACTTGTGCCAGTTATGTTGGAGACCCCAAACCACATAAGGCTGGGCCACCAACTCGCGTTTCGAGGCTGCACGAAGCGTGGCCGAAACCTTCCCTTTCTGTTCATCCAGCTCGGCTTGCTTGCGCTCCGCACGTTGGGTGGCCTGGTCGATTTCATTCTTTTCAAAAGCGATGACACCACGTGCCTGCCGGCTCGGCTTCCAGAGAAGATCGACGGGGACGCAAGTCCGTTCGGTTAGATCCTCAATCCACTCTGCGAACTTCGGGCCGTTCTCAAGCATCGCCGAAAGAAAGAGCATGTCCGCCTTAGGTGCAGCCGCGTGGAACGCCAGAAGGCACAGCATTCCATCGAGCGCTCGGCCGATCTTGCCCGACTCCGGGCTCAGTAGGTGACACTCGTCAAAAACCAGCAACCCGACCTTTTTGAACGAGGCGGGCGAATAGGACAGCATCGCAAGGCATCGCTCGGGTGTCATGACCTCGATGTCCTGCAACTGCGCCTCTTCAAGCAGCAGTGAATCGAAGTCGCTTGAAACTTCCAACCCGAACTTGTCTTTCGGGAAAAGCTTTTGCAGATCTTCGGTAAGTTGCTCTACGAGCGCATGCGTTGGCGCAAGAAATACCACTTTCTTGCCGCTCGAGAGGCATGCCGCAATTTTCAGAACGCTAACTGTCGTCTTTCCAGCGCCAGTCGGCAACACCAGGACCGCAGAATTACCGGCCTGATGAAACCCTTTACCTATAGCCTCTCTGTGATTTCGCCATACGTATGGTGCTTCTTCCGCACGGAACCGCAACCAATCTCCCCAGAACTCGGCTTTCGCTCCATCTGGGGGCGGCAGCCTAGAGAGGGCTGCCTCTTCGATTCCTTCAGACGCCGAAAGGAGCAGCGAAGCCAAATGCGCTGGCCCTGCATAATTTGTTTGCAGAGGCCCTCCAAACATCTCGGCGCTACCATCGTCAGTGTACGACGCAAGCTCGATGACAGTCGCAAACGCGTGTCTGGCGGAATCAAAACGAGAAGGTGTTGCCGCAGGGACATCGACGGACATCATGTTTGCAGCCAAACGTTCCACACCCTCGATCAAAGCCGATAGGAGGTAGCGAAACGCACGCGTCTGGATGGTGCCTAGGATTGGTTCATCGCGGCGCCAGCGCTCGGCTCGCGCTAGGATCGCTACCAGCCTTCCTTGTGCTAGATCGCGTAGATGGTCTGCGAGTATTCTGTTCTCGTAAGGACCCCGCGCGCGGGGAATGGAACTGCCCGCCTCAAATGCGTCCGCGTATTGTTCGGCCCCTAGGAAAAGAACAGCAGCAGCAGTGGTAGGGTCGAGGCCGTCTCGACTAACAGGGATTTGTCGCTCGATCTCCTCTACAGGCGGCGCTCGCCGCGCGAGGATTTGCTGAGCTGTTCCGGCAACGAAAGCTGCAGCACGCCGCAAAACAACATCGCTTTCGATTGAAGCTACTATCTCGTACGCATCCGCGATTCGGTCGAGCGTCCAGTTTCCTTCGCCGGCTGGCTCGTCGTCTCCGCCCCGGAGCCTAGTCGATACCAGTTCAGCATAGTGCCGAGTCAGCATCTCCGGAAGTTTGTCGGCCTCAAGCTCCGGCAGGCTAGGGGCTGAGCGAAGTAGTTCCGCGGTCCGCACGTCAAACATCGGCATTCTCGTATTCATTGAGGGCGACGATAACTTCATCGGCCAAGCTCTCAAACCATTCGCGGAGTTCTTCCACGATCAAGGTTGCTCCAATACGTTGCTCTTTCTTGATTTCTTCGAGGTCAGTATACCCCTTAAACAGCTTCTTCCGCCGCTGTGGGGTCGAGATGTCCGAACCTACCGTGAGCGATGCCCTATAGGTTCGAAACGACCGGTCAAGCACCCTTGCTGCCGCCTTCGTCGCCTCTGACCCGTTGAGCCCACTCTCTCGTATAAGAGAAACCGCATTGGCTACCAGGTCCCGGACCCGCTTGCTCGTGTGATGTTCCCCGAATGTCACCATCACCTCACTATGGAACTTCTTCCTGGGGTTATCCGTGCATTTGTCCTCGAATATGGTTGCCCCGATCATTTCGTCCTTCTCGGAGTCCATCTCAATCGCCAGGCCATCCAGACCCTGCGTCGTCGCTGCGATATGCGGATCTTTCATGAAAGTGCGCGGTGAGCTCGACTGGCGCGCGACGATCCATGAAATGCACTCAAATAGAAAGCCATCTCGATGGTAGCGCGATGTCTCTTTCTGTGCCTCGGTCGTCCCCCTGATAAACATTTGCCCCCGGGCTCCTCGAAAAAGCTCCGCAGCTGACAGGGCAGGAGCGACGGGCTCGAGCTCGTCGATTATTCTAACCGCGTGCTGCGCTTGACCCAGTGCGATCACCGCTATCAGTTGCGCAAGCGACTTGACGTCGTTCACATTCCACAGTTGCCCGGTGACGTCGTCGTCAACCTCAACCGTCGATGATGTTACAGCGCGCATCCCCCACCCCCTGACCTGACCGCAGCGTTGCCGCAAGATATTGGGAACGTTTCATTCCTTCAACGAGCGATGGTCGATTTCGCTAGAAAATCCGTCGGTACTCGCTGTCCCAGGGCAATGTCAAAAGGCCTATGTCATATACAACATCGTGAGTCCCACAGTCGCCCTCGTCTTCCTCTCACACGCTACTGTCTAGGTTGGCATCATGCCCGCAGTGTCTTATCCAAGTTGTCAGCCGGAAACTTTCAATATTATTGATAACTTTTAGATACTTAAACTAATCCGAACCCCACATTTCACGCCAAGGCCTTCCCATGAGCAGAGTTCGCCCTCAACTGAGCAAACAGCATCGGCCCAAGCGAAAATTCCCCGCGCCGCGCCTTCGCGGTCAGGTCCCGCAAATAGCCCCCGGCCGAATTGATATGGCCTGCCCGCTCGTAGATGCAGCCGATCGCTATCGCCGCGCCGGCTTGCCCCATCACCTCACAGCATTCTTCGTAGGCGGACGGGCTGACACCAAGCATGGATTTAACCGTAATCGCGGCCGACATCAGCTCCCGCCAACTCCCAATGGACCCGCCAGGCCCAAAGGTTGAGATTTCGGGGCAAGCCCGAAGCACCATCGATAACGGGAACACCTCCGGTTCGACTTTCCGTTCCGGCCGTTTGGTTGGCTCCAACTTCTCGCCCGGCTTCTTTTCGAAGCGAGGTTCAAGTTCATTGAAAGATTCGGTATTTGAATTCTGTTTGTGGCATCCAGATGCGTTGTCATTGCCATCGCTTTTTTTGGATTCTTCCCGTGTTTCCAGCATCCTGGAGACTTCTTCATGCAACAGAGACATTTCGTCGAGGCTCGCAGTCAGATTGTCTAGCGTCGGGCGACGAACGAAACGTCCAACGATCTCAACAAAAGATGCCTCCGCGGCCGCCCAATCACCAGGGAGATTTTCTTCCATCCCTACGGTAATGAGCTTGCGAACGTCTCGGCGAACGATCGTGAGGCGGTCCTTCGTGATGCGGAAACGGCGCTGCTCGGCGGCAACATCCTGGGCGAGGGCCGCGAATTCGCTCGCTCGCGCGATGAGAGGCGCCAAGCTGAAACCGTAAGCGTCCTCGATACCGCCTTCGTTTCCTTTACGGGCATAACGTTTGCCGTTTGGGCTATCCTTCCTGATGATAACCCCAGCGTCTACGAGCATACCCAGGCATTTCCGAAGCGTCGTTCCCGCGATGCCGTTCGAGCGCGCGGACAACTGGGTATTTGAAGGGAACACGATGAGATTCGTATCGTGGCAAAGCTCCGTTGCAGGATAAAAGGATAGCAGTGCGTTAAGGACCGCGAGTGCACGGTCCTGCAAACCAAGGCGCGATCGGGCGTCACCGACGTCGCGAAACACTCGCCATTTGTCGATCGGCCTTGCGGATTCCATTTGTTCTGTCTCTACCTGCCTCTTCACTAAGGCAAGCGTCATCGGCCGCCGCCCAAAGGGCGTCGTTATGTATCCCGTTTCCATGTTCCTCACCTTTCACAAGGCAAAGAAAAGGCTACGCCGGTGTGGCGTTGACTCTTGACTGTGATTCCGGGAAGTGCGATTCTCTAAGCGACCAAACTGAGAGAGGCCTTCTGGAACACCGTTTCGGAGGGCTTTTTCTTTGCTCTAACGATCCTTTCCTCGTTTCGTCTGACCTACTGCTTCGTTTTTTTGAACGACGCGTAGATTTCAGGGAGCATCGACATCAGGTAGTCCCCGAATTCTGGGGCGGCCTTTTTGTCGATCATCAATGTTAGTGTGCGCTTGTCCTGGCGGAAGCTCGCGGCCTTAACGCCATCATCAGCCTGCCAAGTCGTCGCAGCGGATTTCTCTTTCTTGACCTTTTTGGGCGCGGCAAGCTCAAAGATCCGCGCGAAGCGTTCGTCAGAGGGGAGGGTTTTCACTTCCTCGTCAGACAGCAGCGCTCGAACCCTATCCGCGGCGTCATCCTTGCTCAGCCGTGTGGCGAGTTCACCCCATCTGTCGCGGCCCGTTTTCGGGGCTGCGCCAATGCCACGGATAATATCGGCCGGTAACTGCGTAGCCGCCTGGATCAAGCGAGACAGATTGCTTTTGTCGACCGCAAGGGCAGCCATGATCACCGGCCGTTGAAATCCCTTTGCTTCGAGCTCGGCCGCGTAAAGCGCGCGTTCGATGAACGATAGGTCCTGGCGAGCACTGTTCTCTTGGCCTTGAGCCAAAACAAGCTCGTCGTCAGTCATCGTCCTGACGGCCGCTTTCACTTTAAGCCCAGCAGCCTTGACTGCACGAAGGCGCCGACGACCGTAGGCGATTTGATAGCGTCCATCGATGGACGGGTGAGGGCGGACGAGAATTGGAACTTGCTGCCCGTTCTCTCGGATGTTTCGAGCAAATTCCTCGAACTGCTCGCCATCTTCGTCAAGCCGATCAATCACAGACGGAGCATCAATGAGATCTGGGTCAAGATCGGTAAGCGACTGAGACTTTAAAAGCTCAATCGAACGAGAAACAGCACCGATTGCTCCTCGCGGCGCGTATTGGGGGGTGATGTTTCCCTGGGCTGTGCCATCAATATTCTCAATGGCTTGGGTCTTCGGACCTGCAAGATCGGAAAGAAGGTGCTTTCTAGCCATTTCTTGCTCCTTTCTTCCAATCTAAAATCACCAAATCGCTCATATTATTCAGGCAATTGAGCGTGAAGTTTCCGGCTGGCAACTTGTCAGCGAAAGAGCAACTCATGTGGGTCATGGTGTGCATCACTTTCGGCCCCACGATGATTGGATCAACTGCTCGATCTCTTTGTTCACATTATCGAGTGATTCCATCGCTCGGTCGTATGTGGCTCTTGTGAACTGATCTCGGCTTACTTCGTACAGGGTCTGTTTGGTGATACCAGCATCAGAGATCGCAGTGCTCTTAAGCATCGGATGATTGAGCACGTGATCGCCAAACATTGTCCGCATGAATGAAACCATCTGGTTCTGCGGGCCATCGCCGGGCTCATAGCGGGTCACGAGATAGCGCATCCAGTCGTAGTTCATGCTGCCGCCCGCATCAGCGACAACACTGAGCAGCTCCGAGGTCATCAGTAGGAACTGACACATCGACATGACGTCCAACATCTGCGGGTGCACAGTCACGAGAACAGCTGTCGCAGCACAGAGTGCCGAGATCGTCAGAAAACCCAGTTGCGGAGGGCAATCGACCACGACGACGTCGTAGTCGTCGGCCACGGAGGAGATCGCTTCGTCCATGCGCGTGAAAAAGATGTTCTTTCGGTCGTTAGAACCGAGAACCTTGGCGGTGTCATGCTCGAACTCCATAAGCTCGAGATTGCCCGGCACGAGATCGAGATTGGTGAAGTAGGTCTTCTTGATGACCTCCTTCAACGGACGCCTTTCACTGTCGTAGCGCACCGCGCCATAGAGCGTCTCGTTGTCATTGACATCGAATTCCGGTTGGAAACCGTGCAGTGCAGACATACTAGCCTGCGGGTCGAGATCAATCGCAAGCACACGATATCCGTTCAACGCCAGAAATTGAGCGAGATGTGCGGCGGTTGTCGTCTTCCCGGAGCCACCCTTGAAATTGACGGCAGTTATGACCTGAAGATGTTCGCGTCCGCTCCGGCGAGGTGAATATCGGCGATCACCTTTGCCGTTCTCGTCGAGGTATTCTCGGAGAGCCTGGATCGTTTCAACCGAATAGGAACGGCGATTGTTGTTCCCGATTTCAGGCTGGGGTCCTTTCCCTTCGAGAGACAAATGGCGGAGATAGCCGTCGTTGATGCCGATCAGCTTTGCAGCTTCGGTTGACGAAAACGAGCGAAGCGTCTTTCGAGCCTCAGGCGGGTACAGCTTCACACGATGTTCGTGGAGCGCGCCCGACAGATCTCGCGCATGGGCGGCTATCAGTTTATGGATAGCTTTCTGAAGCTGAGCGGGATTCTCCACGACGTCCTCTCGTACACACGGTAATTTTCGTAAACACAGCGATTTGCCGTGGATAGGTCAACCGATTCCGTTCGGTTTTGCAAGATATTTAAAGTTAATCAATAGTTAACGCGCTCGTCTCCTGCCGCTGTACGAGAAGAAGAAATGGACCGATTCTGTTTATGAATCGGCAGGTTAGCGCCGAACAATGCTAAGTTGGGATCAAGCCTTCACTAACACTTTTGTTAGTGCTCCGATCGCTGCTCCATCTCCAAAAGAGCGGTGGAAGGACGCTGACAGATAGAATCACTCGCTAACACTTTTGGCAGTTGATCGAATTCTTCAGCCCCGGCAAACCTCCATGCGTCACCAACGCAAGGGAGATTTGCTCGATGCGCGTCGTCGCCATCAAGAACCCAAAGAGCGAGGCTGAGCACCGCCTTATTCACGAAATGCACCGGCTTCGCGCCCGCATTTTCCGCGGTCGCCTGGCATGGACAGTTCGTTGCACCTCCGGTCTCGAAGTCGACGGTTTCGACAAGCTAAAGCCGACATACGTCCTATGCATCGACCCTTCTGATGCAGTGATTGGATGCGCTCGGCTCCTGCCCGCGACCGGCGGCACGATGCTGGAGAAGGTTTTTCCTCAACTCCTGGAGATGGACCATCTCGCCACTCACCATCGGATGATCGAAAGCTCCCGATTTTGCGTGGATACGAACGCGGCTGCCGAGCGCGAGCAAGCGGGCCTCCACTCAGCGACACTCGCCATGTTCGCCGGCATCATCGAGTGGAGCATCCTGAACGGCTATCGAGAAATCGTCACGGCCACAGATGTCAGGCTTGAGCGTATCCTCCGTCGCGCTGGCTGGCCTCTCACCCGCCTCGGCTCACCGGCCCAGATCAACGAGACCAGAAGCGTCGCCGGACTGCTCCCCGCAGACTGGGTGAGCTTCGACCGACTTCGCCCCAGCATCTATTCGTCGAGTTTCTCACTCCATCACAAGAAAGCGGCCTGATCATGCTTAGCACCCAAAACCGCTCACTCCCCCGCCTCGTCAGTAAGCTACAGAACGCTCTGGGTGACCATTTGTGCGTCGCGCTCGAAGACCCGAGCGTCGTTGAGATCATGCTCAACCCTGATGGGCGTTTGTTCATCGAAAGGCTCGGTCATGGTATGGCTGCAGCAGGCGAGATGACACGCTCAGCCGCCGAAACCGTGATCGGGAGTGTCGCACATGTCCTGAATTCGGAGGTCGACGACGATCGCCCGATCGTGTCGGGCGAACTTCCAATCGGCGGGCACCGTTTCGAGGGATTGCTGCCACCGGTGGTTTCCGGACCATCGTTCACGATCCGTCGTCGCGCGTCACGCCTCATCCCTCTGGATGATTACGTGGCGAGCAAGGTTATGACCGCGAAGCATGCCGAGATCATCCGCAGCGCTATCGCCTCAAAGCTCAACATCCTCGTTGCCGGTGGCACGGGCTCGGGTAAGACCACCCTCACCAACGCGATCCTGGCGGAGATCGTATCGAGCTCTCCCGATGACCGCCTCGTCATCCTGGAAGACACAGCCGAGATTCAGTGCGCCGCGGATAACGCAGTCAGCCTGCACACCAGCGATGCCGTAGACATGTCGCGTCTCCTGAAGAGCACAATGCGCCTCCGACCGGATCGGATCATAGTTGGCGAGGTCCGTGACGGCGCAGCGCTGACCATGCTGAAGGCCTGGAACACCGGGCACCCCGGAGGAGTCGCAACGATCCACTCGAACAGCGCACGCTCCGCGCTTCAGCGCCTTGAGCAGCTGACTGCCGAGGCCAGCCATCAGCCGATGCAGGCCGTTATTGGAGACGCAGTCGATCTGATCATTTCGATCGAGCGAACCGCCAAAGGCAGGCGCATCAGCGAAATCCTTCACGTTACCCGCTTTGCAGGCGGCCAGTACCAAACAGAACCCTATGCAGAGGAAAACCGCGATGCAGCATAAGAGATCACTCCTGACCCTTGCCGCGATGGCCCTTTCTATCGCCTCCGCTGCGTCCCCCGCCTTCGCGAGTTCCGGCGGAAGTCTTCCGTGGGAAGGACCGCTCGAGCAGATCCAGGAATCCATCACTGGTCCGGTCGCCGGCTATATCGCACTGGCAGCAGTCGCGATTGCCGGCGGCATGCTGATCTTCGGTGGCGAGCTCAACGATTTCGCCCGCAGACTGATGTACGTCGTCCTGGTCGCCGGCATTCTGCTCGGTGCGACGACAATCGTGGGCCTCTTCGGCGCCACCGGTGCGTCTATCGGCCTGCCAAAAGAGCAGGTCACGCAGGTCGTTTCAGACGGAGCGGGGGAGGAGGGCGCGTCGTGAGCCTCCACCGCAATCGCATTCATCGCGCGCTGTCTCGTCCGAACCTTTTGATGGGCGCCGACCGCGAGCTGGTGCTGATCACCGGGCTTGCGGCCGTGATCCTGATCTTCGTCGTGTTGACGGTCTATTCGGCGCTCTTTGGCGTGGCCGTCTGGATCGTCATCGTTGGTCTACTCCGCATGATGGCCAAATCCGATCCGCTGATGCGGCAGGTCTATGCCCGTCACATTTCCTACAAGCCCCACTACCGGCCGACGGCCGCGCCGTGGCGAAGATACTGAGGTGTCCTGATGGCTGCCCTCAAACGGTTCCGCGCGACCGGTCCCTCGTTCGCTGATCTCGTTCCCTATGCAGGCCTGGTCGATAACGGTGTTCTGCTTCTGAAGGACGGAAGCCTGATGGCCGGCTGGTATTTCGCGGGTCCGGACTCCGAAAGCGCCACCGACCTCGAACGCAATGAGCTGTCCCGACAGATCAATTCCATTCTGTCACGACTGGGGACCGGATGGATGATCCAGGTCGAAGCCATCCGCGTGCCGACGGTCGACTATCCCACGCCGGACCAGTGCCATTTCCCGGATCCTGTCACCCGCGCGATCGATGCCGAGCGTAGGAGCCATTTCGGGCGGGAGCAGGGGCATTTCGAGAGCAAGCACGCGATCATTCTGACCTATCGGCCGCTCGAGTCGAAAAAGACGGCGCTCAGCAAATACATCTATTCGGACGAGGAGAGCCGGAAGAAGTCCTATGCGGACACGGTCCTGTTCGTGTTCCGCAACGCGATCCGGGAAATCGAACAATACCTGGCTAACACCCTATCGATCGCCCGCATGCAAACCCGCGAGGTCCGCGAGAGGGGAGGGGAGCGTGTCGCACGCTATGACGATCTCCTGCAGTTCGTCCGCTTTTGCATTACGGGGGAGAGCCATCCCGTCCGGCTGCCGGAAGTACCCATGTATCTCGACTGGCTGGCGACGGCAGAGCTCGAGCATGGCCTGACGCCGAAGGTTGAGAGCCGGTTCCTTGCCGTCGTCGCTATCGATGGCCTACCAGCAGAGAGCTGGCCCGGCATCCTCAACAATCTTGACCTGATGCCGCTGACCTACCGCTGGTCTTCCCGGTTCATTTTCCTCGATGCGGAAGAGGCGCGCCAGAAGCTCGAACGCACGCGAAAGAAGTGGCAGCAGAAGGTTCGACCATTCTTCGATCAGCTCTTTCAAACGCAAAGCAGATCGGTCGATCAGGATGCCATGACAATGGTCGCCGAGACCGAGGACGCCATCGCTCAGGCCTCGTCCCAGCTTGTCGCCTACGGCTATTACACTCCGGTCGTCATCCTGTTCGATGAGCATCGTGAAGCGTTGCAGGAAAAAGCGGAAGCCATTCGGCGACTGGTCCAGGCCGAGGGATTCGGGGCTCGCGTCGAGACCCTGAACGCGACAGATGCGTTTCTCGGCAGCCTGCCCGGGAACTGGTACGCCAATATCCGCGAGCCGCTGATCAATACCAGCAACCTGGCAGACCTCGTCCCGTTGAATTCGGTATGGTCGGGCAATCCGATGGCGCCGTGCCCGTTCTACCCGCCGAACTCGCCGCCGCTGATGCAGGTGGCCTCGGGTTCAACGCCGTTTCGCCTTAACCTGCATGTCGACGACGTCGGCCACACTCTGATCTTCGGACCGACGGGCTCGGGGAAATCAACCCTTCTCGCGCTGATCGCCGCGCAATTCCGTCGCTACGAGTTTGCGCAGATCTTTGCCTTCGACAAGGGCAACTCCCTCCTCCCACTTACACTAGCCGCTGGCGGCGATCACTACGAGATCGGCAACGATCAGAACGGGGAGGGGAGGGCCTTGGCATTCTGCCCGCTGTTCGATCTTTCGACAGATGGCGACCGAGCCTGGGCGACCGAATGGATCGAGATGCTCGTCGCCCTGCAGGGCGTCACCATCACGCCCGACCATCGCAATGCAATCTCACGCCAGATAGGCCTGATGGCGACGGCGCCAGGAAAATCACTGTCCGACTTCGTTAGCGGCGTGCAGATGCGCGAGATCAAGGATGCGCTCCATCACTATACCGTCGATGGCCCGATGGGCCAGCTTCTCGACGCGGAAGAGGACGGTTTGACGCTCCGGGCGTTTCAGTGCTTCGAGATCGAGCAGCTCATGAACATGGGCGAGCGTAATCTGGTGCCCGTTCTCACCTACCTCTTTCACCGGATCGAGAAGCGGCTCGATGGCTCTCCAAGCCTCATCCTCCTCGACGAAGCCTGGCTGATGCTTGGTCATCCCGTGTTCCGCGACAAGATCCGGGAGTGGCTCAAGGTTCTCCGCAAGGCCAATTGCGCTGTTGTTCTGGCGACGCAATCCATCTCCGACGCCGAGCGCTCCGGCATTATCGATGTGCTGAAAGAATCTTGCCCGACCAAGATCTGCTTGCCGAATGGCGCCGCGCGCGAACCGGGCACGCGCGAGTTCTACGAGCGGATCGGGTTCAACGAGCGCCAGATCGAGATCGTCTCAAGCGCCATCCCCAAGCGTGAATACTACGTCGCGACTCCGGACGGCCGTCGGCTTTTCGACATGTCGCTCGGGCCGGTAGCGCTGAGCTTTGTGGGCGCATCCGGAAAGGAAGACCTGAAGCGGATCCGCGCGCTGAAGGCGGAACACGGCCAGGACTGGCCTACCCATTGGCTTGAATCGAGAGGAGTTCACGATGCCACGTCGCACCTCAATGTCCAGTAACTGGATCGTCGCAACGATGACTGCGGCAATCGCGCTGTCACCGACAGCTCCCGCCCACGCTGGATCTGCAACGGGCGCTGCCACGGAATGGACGCAGCTTGCCAACAATGCGCAGCTCATCGACCTTCTGAAAAGCTCCGGCCTGCAGGTCGATAACCAGCTGACCCAGATCACGCAGCTGGCAGAGCAAATCCAAAACCAGCTGAAGATCTACGAGAATATGCTGCAGAACACGGCACAGCTCCCTGATCATATCTGGGGCCAGGTCGAGAGCGATCTCAACCGTCTGCGCAGCGTTGTCGATCAGGGGCAAAGCATCTCGTTTTCGATGGGCAATGCAGACGATGTCCTTCAGCAGCGGTTCAAGAGCTATGCGGATCTGAAGACCAATCTGCTCAATTCTGAAACCTTCTCGAGCACCTACCAATCCTGGTCGGACACGAACCGGGACACGATCGGCAGCACGCTGAAGGCGGCGAGCCTGACAGCGGATCAGTTCGACACGGAAGAAGGCACGATGAGCTCGCTGCGATCCATGTCGGAGTCGGCCGACGGCCAGATGAAGGCCCTCCAGGTCGGACACCAGATCGCCGCCCAGCAGGTTTCCCAGATGCAGAAGCTGCGTGGTCTTGTCTCGCAGCAGATGACGATGATGGGGACATGGCTCCAGACCGAGCAGACGGACAAGGATCTCGCGCAGGCCCGGCGTGAGAAATTCTTCAATGCCGATGTTACTACAATTCCGAGCGGCCAGAAGATGGAGCCACGCTGGTGAGCCGCCCGGTCCTGATCGTCATGGCGCTGGTCATGGTCGCTGCCGCGGCTTCCGGTGCCAGCTTCTATCTCGTCCAGGTGAACGCCCCGGCAACACCCGAGATGAGCGAAGAACAACGCATCACCCGTGAGAAATTCTTCGGCACAGCCAAAGAGCTGCCGCCGATCGAGAAAGGCCAGGAGATGCGCCCGCGATGGTGAAGCGAAGTCTTGAGGACGCTTTCGTGCTCGCCGGCATAGCGTGCCTGATCCTGGCCACTCCCGCGTTCGCACAGCAGGGACAGGTCCTGACAGAGCTTGAAAACCAGGTCTCTGCTGCCGCGAAGGGGTGGGAGACCACCATCATGGACGCGGCAAGGTCGCTGTTCTGGATCCTTGCGGGGATCGAGGTCGGCATCGCCGCCGTCTGGCTCGCTATACAGGCCGCATCCCTTGAAAGCTGGTTCGCCGAACTCGTCCGACGGATCATGTTTATCGGCTTTTTCGCGTTCGTTCTCACCCAGGGACCAACGCTTGCGAGGGACGTCGTCAACAGTCTCTACCAGATCGGCGCGGGCGGGGGCTCTGCCTCACCGGCCGAGGTCTTCGATGCCGGTATTCGGGTCGCATCGCAGATGTCCGAGCAGGCCAAATTCGGGGTTTTCGAGGACAATGCGCTTGCGATAGCCGCCGTGCTGGCGATGGGGGTCGTCGTTATTTGCTTCTCTCTCGTCGCCGCAATCTTCGTCGCGGTCATGGTGGAGATGTATGTAGGGCTGCTGGCCGGCATGATTATGCTCGGCCTGGGGGGCTCGTCCTTTACGAAGGATTTTGCCGTCCGCTATCTGGTCTATGCCTTCGGCGTCGGCATGAAGCTCATGGCGCTGGTCATGATCGCGAAAATCGGCTCCGAAGTCCTTCTCGGTCTGGCGCAAGCGCCGACAGCGGATAGCGATCAGTTCATCACGACATTGGCGATCGCCGGCATTTCAGTCGTGGTGTTTATCATCTCGATGTACGTGCCGACGATTATCCAAGGCGTCGTTCAAGGTGCGTCTGTCTCTGGCGGCATGGAAGCCATCCGCCATGGGGGGCAGACCGCATCATTTGCACTTGGCGCAGCCTCGCTGGCCGCCGGAGCCGTCGGAGCCGGAGCCGCGGCAGCACAATCCGCACGCGCGGCGGGATCCTCTGTTGCGGGGGCAGCACTTCGCGGCATGGGCGCTGGGATCGGGTCGGCAGGGAAGGCCGCCGGGTCGGCTGCCAAGGAGAAGGCGATCGGTTCGCCCGGAGCCTATGCCGGTTCGATCATGGGGCTGGCCAACGCCAAGCTCGACCAGAGCCGCACCGGTCAAGCCGGCCCCAAGACGCCACCCGAACGAAACGACAAATAAGCATCAGAAAGGCGACAAGCGATGGCAGCAAACCGGCCGCCCGACAGCCCTTACCTTGCCGCGCGGCAGGAATGGACGGAACGATATGGATCCTACGTGCAGGCCGCGCGCGCATGGCGGATCGTCGGCATTCTCGGACTATCGATGGCCGTGATCGGCTTCACCTATGCGATGTATCTCAGCACGCAGGTCAAGCTCGTGCCCTACATCGTCGAGGTCGACAAGCTCGGGACCTCTGTGACGGCCGGCTTTCCCCAGCAGATCGAATATGCCGATGCCCGGGTCGTTCGCGCGACACTCGGCAATTTCATCACGAGCCTGAAGTCGATCACGCCCGACGCGGTGGTGCAAAAGCAATATATCGACCGGACCTATGCGCTTCTCAGGACGTCCGATCCGTCGACCCAGAAAATCAATGCCTGGTTTCGCGGCAATTCGCCGTTCGAGAAGGCGAAGGCATCGACCGTCGCCATCGAAGTCAACAACATCGTGGCGCTCTCTAATCAGACCTACCAGATCGACTGGACCGAATATGAACGCGACCGCAAGGGCAAGGAGACCGGCACGCGCCGGTTTCGCGGCATCGCGACGGTTGCGCTGACCGCGCCACAGGACGAGGCGATCATCCGGCTCAACCCGATCGGTCTTTATGTCCAGGACTTCGACTGGACCGCACAGCTTTAAGGGCAGGGGAATTCACATGCACAGAACAGGATTGATCGCGGCCGTCGGCTGCATGGCCGGGCTCGTCCTTGCGGATTGCGTGATGGCGCAGAGCATGACGTCGAACGAGGTGAAGGGGACCAACATCTCGCGCAAATGGCGGGGGACGCCCGGTCTGGTGACGACCGGTCCAGACGGAAAGGTGATCTTTCTGTTCGGCGAGACCCAGCCCTCCGTCATCTGCTCACCGCTTCAGGTCTGCGATATCGAGCTGCAAGGCGGCGAGATCGTCCGCGATGTGCTTGTCGGTGACACAGTCCGCTGGAAGGTCGAGCCCGCGACATCGGGGGCAACCGGCGGGCAGGCGATCCACTTGATCGTCAAGCCATCCGAGGCGGGCCTGGTGACGTCGATGGTCGTCACGACCTCGCGGCGCACCTATCATATCCAGCTCAAATCCCATCCCAGCCAATACATGGCCCGGATCGGTTTCGAGTACCCTGAAGATGTGTCGACCAAGCTGGCCGACATCAATACCCGGCTTGAGACCGGCGGTATTCCGGGAGCCGCACCAGACAAGCTGAACTTCTCCTATTCGGTCAGCGGTGGCGCCTCGTGGCGGCCGAAGCGCGTCTATTCCGACGGCACAAAGACCTATATCCAGTTCCCCCGGTCGATCTCCGGCCAGGATGCACCAGTTCTCTTCGTCGTCAGTGGCGGCCAAAACCGCATCGTCAACTACCGCATGAAGAACGACATGATGATCGTCGACTACGCCATCGACAAAGCCGTGCTCGTCTCCGGGGTTGGCTGGCGCCAGCAGAAAATTACGATCCGGCGGGGAGGCTGACCGATGAAGAAAACCATCGCCGCCATCATCTTCACTGCCCTCCTTTCCGGTTGCCAGACTGCGCATGAAACACTGACTACAAGCTCCACACCGATTGCCATTACTGGCCCCACAGCAAGTGCGATCGCCGGCGATATGGCAAGCCGTCTTGCCGAACAGGTCGGCCCGGCCGGCACCACGATCCTCAAGATGGATAAGGACACCTCCGAGTATGCCGCCGCGCTCGAGGCAGCGCTGAAGGGATGGGGATACACCGTCATCACCGACAATAAGGTCGGAAAGGATCAGAAACCCGTCGAGATCGCGTGGTCGGTCGACAGCTTCGACGGACAGGTCCTGGCGCGGATCAGCACCCCGACCATCGCGCTCGGGCGCGCCTATACCGCGACATCAGCCGGCGCCACGCCAACCAGTCCGCTTTCGATCATGCAGCGAAACTGAGGGGAGGGGAGACCATGGTTCAATCGCTCCAGCTCGGCACGGCGGGCAATGCCGACGATCAACAGAGTATGCGACGCCTTAATCGCCTGCCGATCATCGTCGCGATTGTCATCATCATTCTGTTCTTCGGCGTCGTGATCGTCGGCCTGTCGTGGCGCGGTCTTTCCTTCAACCGTGGGAACGAGCTCGACACCACCTCCGCGTCGCCAGCGACAACGTTTGGCGATCAGCTGAAACGCGGGGTCTCAGACGGGATCATCGGCGAACCGGAACAGCGCGAGGTGTTTCAGCCAACGCCCGTCGTTGTCAAGCGCGAGCCAGTGAGAGAACCGGTTGTAGAGCGGCAGAATGAGGTCCGGACGGAACGGCGATCGCAACTCGAGCCGGAGGCCGAGTGGAAGGCGCGGCTGAAGCGGGAACAGGACGAGCAGATCCTTCGCGAGGCGCAGCGTCAGAGAATGGCGAGCCTCCAGGCGCGGGCGACGGCGCTCGATTCCCCGCTCAAGGTGGACGTCTCTGAGGTCCAGAAGAGCGCTTCCGAAAGCAAGACGGACGCCCGCCAACCGCTCAACGCCACGACGAACAGTGCATCCGATCTATACAGCGCTGCGATGCAGTCTGGTCTCCTCGGCCAGAACGCCGATCAAAATGGCCAGACCTCGAAGGAAGATTTTTTCAATCAGGACATCAAGGATCTTGGTTATCTGCCGAACCAGGTCGTCCCGCAGCTTTCGCCTTACGAGTTGAAGCGTGGCTCTGTTATTTTAGCGACCATGATCACGGGTCTGAACTCAGACCTTCCGGGGCGGATTTCGGCTCAAGTCAGCCAGAACGTCTATGACAGCGCCACTGGCTACCGTCTGCTCATCCCTCAGGGAGCGAAGCTGTTTGGGCGCTACGATTCCAAGGTCTCATTCGGGCAGGAGCGCGTGCTGGTCGTCTGGACCGACCTGATCTTCCCCAACGGCTCAACACTTCAGATCGGCGGCATGTCCGGCACGGATGCCGAGGGGTATGGCGGCTTCAAGGACAAGGTCGATCGCCATCTCTGGCGCACATTCGGGTCCGCAGCTCTCGTTGCCATCATTGGCACGGGGATCGACATGTCGATGCCGGAGAGTTCGACACTGGCCACGCAGGACACGGCTTCAGATGCTGCACGGCGAAATTTTGCCGAATCGTTCGGACGTGTCGCGGAGCAGACGATCTCGAAAAATCTCAACGTGCAGCCAACGATCCGGATTCGACCGGGCTACAAATTCAATGTGCTCGTGGATCAAGACATTATATTCCCAAGTTCTTATCGACAATAGAACCGACCTTGGCGCAACCTGGTCATCGGGCAGGTAATTGAAACGAAGCGACATAATACAATCTTGCGTGGGTAATTTCTTTCTCTTAATAGTCAACTTTAGGCGAGCGCGATCGTGTGCTTCGCCTTTGTTTTGGAGCGACCGGACCCTCGACAAGGGGTACTGCCACATATGATTGCAACCCTGTTGCGCTCATATCCTCACGAATAGGAGGCCTTGAATTGAACCAATGGTTTGAGCGTTTGACCGAGCAGGTCGCCCTGGCGCATGACGAAGCCTCGGTAAAAGCGACCCTGGAGAAGCTAAGCCAGGAAGCAGGTTTTGGGGCATATGCCTACTTCAATCTGCAGGCAGAGACGCAAACGGCGATCTCAAACTATGATGTCGAGTGGCAGCAGCGATATTTCGAGAAATCTTATGCTCTGATCGACCCCGTCGTGCGCAATGCGCGCGATCAGTTGGAAGCATTCGCATGGTCCAACGAATCGTCGCTCAGGATGAGCAAGGAGCGCCGGAATTTTTACGGCGAAGCCGGCGAGTTCGGGATTCGCTCCGGTATCACAATACCCATCAAGACCGGTTTTGGCCGGATGGCGATGCTCACTTTGGCCTCGGAAGAAGCGGAATTTGCTCTGAGGCAATCGCTGAACCCCGTGCTTGCGGCTTCCGCGGTCGCGCAACTGCATTCGCGGCTGGAAGGACTTGGAGCGAAGCCGACACACCACACACCGATCCGCATGAAATCGGATGAATTGACTTGCCTGCGCTGGTCGGCCGAAGGCAAGTCCATGAAGGCCATCGCCATCATCGAAAACACCACCTACGCCAATGTCGCGTTCTTCCTCCGCAACGCCAAATCGGCATTGGGTGCGACGACCTTGCCCCAAGCGACTGCCATGGCCAAGGAGTTCGGCCTGATCTAGTTCAGTGCCCCTTTGATCTCGGCATGTCCGGTATGTAACCCAGAATGTCGAGAAGCGTTGAAACGACCGTCTGCTGTGCGTGGACGGCGATCATCGCCGCGATATAATTCTGACTTGCCTCACGAGCGGCTTCTGGCTCCGATGCTGCATCGAGTTTTGCTTCGAGCATCACAGCACTATCGCGCAAGCGACGGTGCTTCTCGAGCTCGCGCACGACGTGGCGTTCGATATCTTCGGGCGCCTGGTCACTCATCAATCCGATGAGTGGGCGCAATATGAGTTTGGTATCAGACACTGGCCCGTCTGCATTTGCTTTAAACATTATCGGTCCAATTACCGTCCATTTACCTCTGGTGTAAACCTTCTTTGAAACGACCTATCTACAAAAGCAAATCGGTTTAAATCCCAATTACATACTATAGTTGATAAACTTAAAGTATGTAAACGTCGATCTTCCGACCATGGATATGCGCAAGCTGGTCGGT
The DNA here is from genome assembly GCF_034720595.1 of Rhizobium sp. CC-YZS058. Classification (NCBI taxonomy): domain Bacteria; kingdom Pseudomonadati; phylum Pseudomonadota; class Alphaproteobacteria; order Hyphomicrobiales; family Rhizobiaceae; genus Rhizobium; species Rhizobium sp. CC-YZS058. The sequence goes on from NZ_JAYESJ010000002.1 coordinate 75,246, forward strand.
CGGAATTTTGCCCGCCTCCGTCGGGAAAAAGGCCTGACACAGGAGGATGTGGAAGCGCGCTCCGGCTTCAGCCAGCAGTATCTGAGCGGTCTCGAAAGAGGGAAGCGAAACCCCTCCATCGTGACACTTTATGAGATCGCTCAGGCCCTCGGCGTCAGCCATGTAGAGCTCGTCACGCCAGACCAGTCAGACTAAGTAGGCGAGGCTCTCCACCGGTCAGTATGACTGGAATTCTCTCTGATCACACCTAGAACCGAGGTCCCATTTCACAACGCGCAGTGAAATCGCTATATATTCTCCGTAAGGAGAATGATTATGGTTCAGATGTCACGTGCCTACACGCCTGCAGAAGCCGCTGCCGTCAGCGAAATTGCCGTGAAGTCGGTTCATAATGCAATCGACAAACGGATCATCGCGCGTCGTCTTTCGGAAGACGAGGGACGGGCACTCTCCGACGACGACCTGCTGCGCCTCAAGCTCTGGTATGGAGTCGGCTCTATCCTGTCGGCCGAGCGGCGCCAGCGGCTCTTCGACATGATTGACCAGAACCCGGAAGTCGATACCGTACGAGCGGACGATTACCTGATCGTCGATGTTGCCCGAGCGCGCCAGCAGCTTGCCGCACGTGCAGACGCTCTTCGGGAAGCGGAGCAGGCGATCGAATTCGTGAAGGGTGTCGTTGGCGGCGACCCGGTTTTCAGCAAAACCCGCGTCCCAGTCAGGACGATTGCCGCCATGAGGGCCCACGGTGCGACAACGGAAGAGATAGTCGAGGGTTATCCGGCGCTTACCGCGCGCATGGTCGAACTCGCGGAGATCTGGACGGCCGCTCATCCGGCACGGGGTCGGCCTCGCAGGCTTTCCGACCTTGGCGCGACGGTGAAGTAGTCCAAGCGTATTTCGCTGCCAAAAGCTGACTGAGTAGAGTGTTTGGGAAGTAAAAATGCCCAAAAGACTAAAGGCGCGGTCTATTAGACCACGCCTAGCCATAATTCCGTTTAGACTCTCCAAGTGCCGTGGTAAGGCCACGGGCTCGCAGCACCATTGTGCCACCACTCAGCGAGTGACTATGTTATAGAGATCCGACTCGGGAATTGCAAGGGGGACAAGTGTCTAGCGTTACCAAGCGGCATGTGCCGACGTCCCAGTTGCTCGGGGAGTATCTCACCTTCGTACCCACTCCGCAACAGGTCGACCACTTCAAGGTCGATATGCGTACTTTGAACCCGACCCTGCTACGTGACAGCATACGTGAAGGCGTGAAGGTCCAGGCCCTGCAGCAGATACCCGTGCATGAGCAGCGACTGGTCATCCACCGGATCTACACCCGCAAGGTCAAGGAGTTCTCCTCAATCTATCCATTCGTGTTCGCCGTCGAGAACGGCTTGCGCTCGGTGTTGGCTGACTATCTGGAAGAGCGCTTTGGCCGGATGGATTGGTGGGTATTGATCCGCAATGCCCGGCAAAATGGACAGGCCTACACCGCCTTCCCGAACATCCTAGGCACACCGGTCAATCCTGCCTTCGTGAAAGCTGTTTGGCGAGTGTTCGACAACATGGTCAACCCCCAGCACGTCAAGGATGTGACCGGCAACAACAAGTCCGATGAGTTCTACTATTGCCTGACACTTGGGGAACTTTGGAGGATCATGGAGGCCGATTGGGTTCTGATCCGCGACATGTTCGCCCCTGACGCCGTTCTTGGCTTCACATTCACCAAGACCATGTTCATCGATACGATGCGAGTGATCAAGGAGACGCGCAATGAGTTGTTTCACAGCAACCCGATCAAAGATCGCAAGAAGATCGTCGAAGCGTGCGAGCGGATTCTGAACGGTTTGCAGTTCCATCTCGGCGACTACGACGCTGACCTTGGTGCTGCAACCTACGTGCGTGTACCGTCAGCCGTCATGCGCCAAGCTCGACATGTCATACCGGCCCGATAGTCCAAGCAGAACGGCGAGTATCCTGCAACGAGCGCACTAAGGCAGATGATCTTCATTTCTGTCCGCCGATCCTCGTCAGGTCGATCCGGATACCGGCGTCATCGGGTTTCATTGGAGCTTCATCCGGCATATCAGCAATTTCGTCGTCTGCAACCTGGGCAGCGTCGTCACTCTCAACCGCCGACCGCTGCACGACCGCGCCACCCGGATCCTCCGCCTGGAACACGCTCTTCCCCTCGAACTTTCCGGTCTGCCACGCATGGACAGCATCGTCGAAGAGCTGCGGAAAGACCTCCTCGCTCGTCGGATTGCCATACCATTTCGCGACGATGCGCAGGATCTTGGCAAACATTGTCGTGCCCATGCGCAGATTCGTGCAAGGGTCAACCAGATCAGCCTTCAGCTCCGACGCATCCTTCAGGCCAATGCCCGCCGGGATCTGGGTCAGGCCTACCCGTACGATAGAACCGCCAATGTTTTCGCGGACAATCTCGATGGCTTCCTCGGGCGTTTTCGGTTTGGGAACGAGGATCAGCCGGCCGCCAGATTTGACCGTAATGGCAAGGGGATCATCCGAGCCGACCGCCTGGACGAACTGTTCGACGATTGCCGGCTTTAACGATGGGTCGGCACATTCCTTGATCAGCGCAGCTTCCAGCATACGAGCTCCAAACGTTAAGTGTTGAACGAGATGACGAGCGGCAGGCCGAACAGGCGGGCCCACGCCCCGCTACTCGCCCGCTGAATGTCGATGATCGATGTCCCAGCGGTCCACCAGCCGTTTCCGACTGCGACGATGGCATCGGGCCGATGGAAGGCCGATTGCAGGATCGGCCAGACGAGGAGCAGCTCGTAGCAGATCAGCGGCGCCACACTTTGGTTGCCGACGTCAACGACGGGATTGGCAAAGAAATGTGCCCGGGCGCTGCCTTGATCGCCGATCCAGGCGCTCCAAGGCTGCCACATCGACCCGGGCACCGGCATCCGCTCACGGTAGAGAACCTGGCCACCGTCAGCAGACAATTTTACGAGCACATTGTCGTAGCCTTGGCTGTCGACGATGGCTGCTCCTGCGATGGCGATGATGCCCGTATCCGTGAGAGCTCTCTGCCAGATGCGGCCAACAGTCGGCGTCCAGAAACCGATAGCGCTTTCCGGCAGCACGATCGTTGTGCCCGGCGGTTGGGCGCGAGCAATTTCGATCAGCTCCTTTTGCCGCTTGAGGCCAGCTTCGCGTCCGAGAGATGCGCCCATTTCGAGGTCGACACCTATCCACGACGAAGGTAGAATCGGCGGCGTCCACTCAGCGGCGGACCAGAGCCAGAAGCCTGCCATGGCTATGGCTGCAGCCGGCCGATACCGCGTCGTCATGACGATCAGGCCGGCTGCCATCGCTCCCAGACCCCACCATTCCCAGCCGGGAAACAGAACGCCTGCGGCGGTGACCGGATGTGCCCATCCCAGGATGCCGAAGGGTGGAACCGCCATCGCAAAACAAGCAGCCATGTATCGCAGAGGCTTTCGCCATCCCTTGCGATCGGTCCAGAGCACCGCATGGACCGCAACGAAGGCGGAGGAGGCGACCAGCCATAGCAGAAGACCGGGCCAGATATCCGATGAATAGAAGTTGGCCACACCCTGCGGCAATCCCCTCGATGCGGCGAGAAAGTAGGCTGCAGAGATCGCCGTTCCCTGCAGGCGCGTGCGCGCCAGAGACCAGAGCATAGGGAATGCCCCAGCGATGGGCAAAAGAAGCACGTCACCGCTCCAGCCGATCCATCCGGTGCTCGTCGATAGAGCAATGAGGACACCCGATCGGAAGAGGTCATGGCGCATAAGTCCAGACCTCCTGCGCCAGTCCAAGGATGCCATTCATCGGAAGAGGGCCGAAGTACCGGCTGTCGAATGACCCTGGAAACTCGGAATGCAGGAAGGCCATCCCTGGCGGAACGACGCCCCCGTCGTAGCGCACCATCTCACGCCCCTGGCCGTCCACCCCCGCAACACGGGATTGAGGCAGCGGCCGACCATCGACGCGGACATCATCAGCTATCTCGATCGTCTGTCCGGATGTCGCCGCAACCGTCTTGATCAGCGGCGCGACGCTGCCGGCGCAGAGGCCGAAGCGCAGATATCCCCGCGCGCGCGCCTCACGCATTGCATCGGTGTCCGGTGGGCAAATGAAGACCAGATCGCCGACCAGGATCGGGCGATCGGGCTTGACGATCCGCCACAGGCCCAGCGGTTCGCTTGGTGTGAGATTGACCCTGAAGCCCTGTCCGCCAAGCAGCACGATGAAGCCAAGTGCGAACAGAGTGAAGCTGGAAACCCGGTAGAACCAGACAAGCCGTTTCATGCGCCGCAGCACTCTATGACGATGACGCATCTTCATTTGAGGGTCAGGCCCTGGGACTTGATCTGGCGCAGTGTCTCTGCCTGCTTGAGTGCCGTCACGCTGCGCTCGTGGGCAGACAGTTGCTGAACCGTCCGCATCGTGTTCCAAGCCTGTTGCACCTCGCTCTTCTGGGCAGCATTCATGCCTGCAGTCACGCGCTGGAATGCCTCGCCATCGGAGTCTTTCGCTGCGAGCGGAAGCAGGGTTCTTTCTCCGAAACGTTCCGTGACCGCCTTGGCAAAACCCTCGAGTTCAGCCTTCACCATTTTGTCGGCAAGGGCATATTCCAGACCTGCTGGCAGATCATTCCTGTCGATGGCGTCACGTACCCGTTCGAGCACACTCTTCGCATTGGCAGAGAGGGCAGGGATCTCCAGGGCGACTTGTCTACGGACAGCCAGTTCCTGGGCGTGGTTGCGGCGTTCGGCCTCGCCACGCTGGCGCAGGTAATCACCGATGCTGTCGGCCAGCGGCGCAACATTCTTCAGCGCACGGTCGCGATCCGCCTTGTCGATGCGGCTTGCGAGAAGACCGGTCTTGCCTTTGAGGCCGCCGAAGGTTTCCGGCTCTGCAGTGATCCTGGAAATTGTCTTCGCCGCGGCCGCCTCATCCTGCAGCATCGCGTCAACATTCACCGCCTTGAACGCCGCTTCCGGGTTGGCGAAAACATGATGGAAGCGCATGGACACTTCCTCCCACTGCTTCTTCAAGGCGGGGTCGGCGGCGATCCTGTCTTCGACGGCCTGGTCGATTGTTTTGGGGAAGGTCGTGATGCCTGAAACCATCGGCTTTTCCTCCTCGGCTGTGTTCGGGATGGAGATGTTGCTGCTGTGACGCGCCAAGCCGAGCCTCGTGCCAAGGGCTGCGAGCTTTGCGGCGAGATCGATGAGCCGCTGCTTCTGGCGGACGGTCCAGGCGAGCCGGTCCTTCGAGATCGTGCGCGCGACATTCATCAGATGCAGGCCACGCGCTTCCGCAAATCGCAGCGCGGCGCGATAGGACGATGCACCCTCATAGTCCAGGGTCGTTTCCTTCGATCCATCGCGGGCCAGCCGCTCCTTGAGCCGCTCCATCGCCAGTTCCGCGACGCGAACGACCTTCCAGGTGTTGCGCTCGGCCGTCGTGCCATCCGGCAATGTGACCGTCTCCGATCCATCGTGCTTCAGACCGATGCGATCACCGATATCAGGCCGAGCGTCCTCGAGGGCACGCTTGAGATCGACACCCCAGATCGTGCGTTGCTGTCCGTCACTATCTTCGAGCATCACGAAGTAGCTGTCACGGTTCCCAGGCTTGTGTTCGTAGGGCGCGACACCATGCTCGAGCAGGATGCCACCGCGGCGGTTGGTGAACTCTTCCATGCCGACATGAAGCTCGGCGACCTCGCGATGGCGCGTCATCGCGACATAGGTCAGGTGACGGTCGAGCGTGCTGGATGCAAGGACTTTGACACGGTCGACGGTTGCGCCCTGGGACTTGTGGATCGTGGTCGCATAGCCATGATCGACATTGGCATAGAACCGCTGTTCGACGATGACCCGCGTGCGGCTCTCTCCGTCGCCGATCTCGGCCACGATGCGACCAGGTGCTGCATCCACGACCTTGGCCAGCATGCCGTTCTTGACGCCGAGGCTGCCCTCGTTCTTCAGGAAGACGATCTGGTCCCCGGCGGCAAAACGACGGGGGCCATCTTCGGTGTTGAACGCAAAACCTTCGCCGACAATACCGCGCTCGACGAGCCTCCCACGCGCAAGCTCGTTCAGTTCACGCACGTCACGACGACGGTGTGCGAGGATGAGCGTGGTCTTGTCAGGATCGAAATCACGGTTCCAGCTCTCGATCAGCCCTTCGATCGCATCCTGCCTCGTCCAGCCGCTATGTACCAACCCGGCCTGCTCATAGGCGTTCAGCGCGCTCCCCACGTTTCCACGCGCCAGATCGAGTGAAGCATCTCGCATCCACTGATCACGCTGGCGGTAGATCGTCTCCAGCTCCGCATAGCCAACGCGATCGGTGATGGCCCGGAATGCCGCACCTGCTTCGATCGGCTGTAGCTGATCGGGATCCCCGATCAGGACGAGCTTGGCGCCGGCCTTCACCACCGCTTCCACGAACAAGGCAAGCTGACGCGAGGACACCATGCCCGCCTCGTCGATGACGAAGATCGTCTTATCGTCGAGGTGATCCCGCTCCTTCTCCCAGCGCAGTTCCCAGGATGAGAGCGTTCGGGAAACGATGCCTGCTTCCTTCTCCAAGCCTTCTGCAGCTTTGCCGGCCAGTGCCCCGCCGACGACCCGATAGCCAGCGGCCTCCCAAACCTCGCGAGCAGCCTTCATCATCGTGGTCTTGCCAGCGCCGGCACGGCCGATGACAGCGGCGATCCCGGCGTCGCCAGCGACATGTTTGATCGCCGTCTTCTGCTCGTCGGACAGACGATCATGCCGGGCAAACGTCGCCTCGATAACAGAGTTACGAACGCCGTGTGATGAACGGCGCGAAAGCGAGATTGCGCGACTGGCCATCTCGGCTTCGAGCCTGATTAGCTCGCGCGTCGTGTACTTTGCCGATGTCCGGGCACCTGTCGCAAAGTCCACCTGCTCGCGATCCAGGCGAAGGGTCTCCGGGCTCTGCAGGATGCGCGCCATCAAGTTCTGAAAGAGACCGGCGTCATCGATATAGCGATGCAGGACCTTGGCGACATCTTGGCCGTCGAACACGCTCTTCTCCCGCGTGATCAGGTCAAGCACGATCTCGGGATTACGCTGGATACGGCGCGCGTTCTCCGCCCGCCGCTCTTGCTGGAACCCCAGCCGTTCGAGCGCAGTTCTCTCTTCCGCACTCTCCGATTTCCTTTCGATCGCCTTCGTACCGACGCCGAGATGGATGGTCGGCGCAAGTTCGATGCCCTGCTTCTCGAAGGAGCGACCGTCGACCCGGATGTCGAGGCCGGCCAACGCCAGATGCCGGTTCTGGCAGGCAAACCAGCCGTCGCGAAACACGTTGAAATTCTCGAGCCCACCGGCCCAGAGTTCGTAGACGATCTTGTTACTGTCATTGCGTAGCGCATTGCCGTCCGGTCCCACGACGGCCACCTTCTTCGAACCGAAACCGTCTTCGGTCAGGGGCCGCAGCGTCGTCATCAGGTGGATATGCGGATTGCCCGGCGCGTCGTGAAACACCCAGTCGGCAACCATGCCTTGGGCCGTGATGTGCCTGGCAACGAAATCCCTGACGAGCTCGACGTTCTGCTCGGCTGACAGCTCGATCGGCAAGGCGATGGTGATGTCCTTTGCGAGCTGCGCGTCCGACCGTTTCTCAAATTCTTCGACCTTGTTCCAGAAAGCTTCCGACGCCCCCGCGACAGACCTATCGGCAATCAACGATTGCAGCCATTCCGGCGCGTCGGCCGGGATGACAAACTCCTCATGCAGCAGGCCCTGCTTGCGGGTGTAATCGATCGTCCTGGCTTCCCGCTCATAGTCCATCTTGGCGCAATGCCGGTAGGCCGCCGACAACACGGCGCTGCGGCCGGAGCCGCGCGCAACGATGCTGACTGAGAAATGCGGGACGGCCATGACCAGGCAAGCTCCTCGATCGAACAAAATCAACGTGTTCGTCAGGAGCGGAGGGCCCCGCCAGGGCCCGAAAGCGAAGCGTCGCATCAGCGACGTATAATTGCGCCCTTCGGATCCGTCCTTGCGAACGGACGGGATGATGCTCAAAAGCGTAGGCTCCGCCTACTCGCATTTCTGTTAGTAGATCGGCACGCCGATCTGAACGACTCTGGCTGCGTGAACCACGTCATGCAGCAATAGAGGACAATCCAGAGATGAAGAAGCCATCCTCCAAGATCCGCGAAGAAATCGCCAAACTCCAGGAGCAGCTCAAGCACGCGGAAACGAGAGAGGCCGAGCGCATCGGTCGCATTGCGCTCCGGGCAGGCCTTGGCGAGATCGAAATTGAGGAGACCGAGTTTCAGGCAGCGTTCGAGGAACTGGCGAAACGCTTTCGCGGAGGCAAGTCCAGCACGAGCGGAAGGAAAGGGGCGGGCGACAGCAGCACGGGCAGCGGGCAGACCGAGGCGCTCGCGTCTGGCTCGACTTCGGGCGGCGTTGGCGAGGCTTGAGCGGATGAGCAGGAACGCAACGTCCGACGCCCGGAAGAAGGACACGCGCGACAAGATCGAGCTCGGTGGCCTCATCGTCAAAGCTGGTCTCCGGTTCGAGAAGCGGGCGCTTCTGCTCGGCGCATTGATAGACCTGCAGCGCCGGCTGAAGTCCGACGGCCATGAGCGATCACGATTGACGGCGATCGGGGCGGAGGCTTTCGGCAATGAAGGCGAATAAGATCGTTCTCGTTCTTATGCCTGTGGCCATCATGGGCGCGGCTCTGTTCGCTCTCACCGGCATCGAGACCTGGCTTGCCGGCTTCGGGAAGACCGAGGCGGCAAAGCTTGCACTTGGTCGCGCAGGGCTCGCAGCACCCTACATAGTGGCGGCTGGGCTCAGCCTGATATTGTTGTTTGCTACAGCTGGATCGGCAAGCATTCGCGCCGCAGGCGTCGGGGCTGCGATCGGAAGCGCTGCGGTCATCTTGATGGCTTGCTTGCGGGAAGGCGTGCGACTTGCAGCGCTTTCCTCCCAGGTACCAGCGGACAAATCCGCGCTGTCCTATCTGGATCCATCGACCATGATCGGCGCTGCTGCAGCACTGATGTCCGGCTGCTTTGCAGTGCGCGTGGCAATCGTGGGCAACGCCGCTTTCACACCGGCCGCACCGAAACGCATCACTGGCAAACGCGCCTTGCACGGAGAGGCCGATTGGATGACCTTAGTCGAAGCCGACAAGCTGTTCCCGACAACTGGCGGCATTGTGGTCGGCGAGCGGTACCGTGTCGACCGCGACAGCGGTGCCGGCGTTTCGTTCGGTGCGGATACCAGCGAGACGTGGGGTGCTGGGGGCAAGTCTCCGCTGCTCTGCTTCGACGGATCGTTCGGCTCCTCCCACGGTATCGTCTTCGCTGGATCGGGCGGCTACAAGACGACCTCCGTCACGATCCCGACGGCTCTGAAATGGGGAGGCTCGCTCATTGTGCTCGACCCTTCCAACGAAGTCGCGCCCATGGTCTCGAGGCATCGCGAGGGGGCAGGGCGGCGGGTCAGGATCCTCGATCCACGCAAACCCGCGACCGGCTTCAACGCCCTCGACTGGGTAGGTCAATTCGGCGGTACGAAGGAGGAGGACATCGCCTCTGTCGCATCATGGATCATGAGCGATAGCGGTCGCGCGAGCGGGGTCCGAGACGACTTTTTCCGTGCCTCAGGCTTGCAGCTCCTGACGGCGATCATCGCCGATGTCTGCCTGTCCGGGCACACACCCAAGGAGCAGCAAACGCTGCGCCAAGTGCGCAGCAATCTGTCGGAACCCGAGCCGAAGCTGCGACAGCGCCTGCAGGATATCTACGACAATTCGGAATCGGAGTTCGTGAAGGAGAACGTCGCCGCCTTCGTCAACATGACGCCCGAGACCTTCTCCGGCGTCTATGCCAACGCGATCAAGGAAACGCATTGGCTTTCGTACCAGAACTATGCAGCACTTGTGTCGGGATCGACATTCCGAACCGAGGATATCGCGTCGGGCAAAACAGACGTGTTCATCAATATCGACCTGAAGACGCTGGAGACCCACAGCGGATTGGCGCGCGTCGTGATCGGCTCGTTTCTAAACGCGATCTACAATCGCGATGGCGCGATGGATGGCCGCGCCCTCTTCCTCCTCGATGAGGTCGCCCGCCTTGGCTACATGCGCATTCTGGAGACCGCGCGCGATGCCGGTCGAAAGTATGGCATCACGCTGACGATGATTTATCAATCGATCGGCCAATTGCGCGAAACCTATGGCGGGCGCGACGCCTCCAGCAAGTGGTTCGAGAGCGCAAGCTGGATCAGTTTCGCGGCCATCAACGATCCGGAAACCGCCGATTACATCTCTCGCCGCTGCGGCATGACGACGGTCGAGATCGATCAGGTCAGCCGTAGCTTCCAGTCGCGCGGGTCGTCGCGGACGCGCTCGAAACAGCTCGCAGCCCGGCCACTCATCCAGCCACACGAAGTGCTGCGCATGAGGGCGGACGAGCAGATCGTGTTCACGGCAGGCAATCCGCCGCTGAGGTGCGGGCGTGCCATCTGGTTCCGTCGGAAAGATATGACAGCTTGCGTTGAGCGAAGCAGGTTTTTGCCGCGCGAAGCGCCAGCCCATGAACAATGAAGAGCATCGGAGAAATCAGCATAGCGACGACCGCCAGGGCGTGATTTCGGGAATTCTCGTCATGCTTCGGTCGGATATGGGGCAGCCGCAGGAGGCTTAGCATAGCGCCGCGTTAGCGGAAGCCGGGACCGACTGTCCCCGACCGAGGCATTCTGCTTCAGAAAGCCGTCTACTCGTCGGAGACCCCTTCGGTCAGTCCGTCGAAAACCTCCATCATCGCGTTGGTGATGGCTTGGCCGAGAGCGTTGCCAGCGACGCGAACGTCGTCCTCAGAGCCATCGCGAGCAGCACGCGCAAGTTCATACCCCTGATCCGCGACAATCTGCTTGGCCACCTCGATCGCCCAGAGACCGAAGTCCCCGCGGTTACCAATCTGGATTTCGTCTTCCATCTGCGTCTCCCGAAATTGGCTCGCCGGCTTCTTTTCATGGGCGTTGCGCAATGACAAGCGCAAGGCACCGACGTGGAGCGGCGACACCAACGCGATGGGCACTAACGAACTTACGCATGCCGGCCGAACGATGTTGCTCACCTGCAATATACGGCCATCCGTTTTCGGCCCAAATCAGTCACTGGTCGTCGCAAATATCACTCTCAAAACACTGGCTTGTGCGAGTGATTTTCGCGACGAAGATTTCCCTGAAGGTTCAATCTTGGTGCTTTTGTCGTGGAATTTAGGACTTACGCGACATCCAAGCTCGTGTCCAAGTTGACAAGTACATTGGGCGTAGGTACGAGCAGATCAGCAGTCACACTGCCGTAGGCGTTACCGTCATCCAACGCAGCCTTGCCGAGAGGACCCCCGCTGGGAGATCTCGGTCCTCAAGGAGATCGAGATGACGATTAATTACGCCGTATCCAGCGATACGAAACCAACAGTTTTTTCCGCAATAGCACCTGTCGCCACCGCGGTGTTCCTGGGCTTCCTGGCCGCCAGCATGCCTCTGGCCGCTCTGCCGCTCGAAATGGGCGGTCACCTGAAGGCAAGTCCTACGACGATCGGCATGTTGATCGGCCTCCAGTCTGTCGTCACCGTCTTGACCCGTCATCAGGCCGGAACCCTTTGCGACCAGCGCGGTCCCCGCTTTGCCGCCATGGTCGGCCTGCCGCTGGCCGCCTGCTCCGGCATGGCATATCTCGCCGCGGGACTGTCCAGCATCACAGGATTGAGTATCGCGCTCCTTTTGCTTGGCCGGATTTTCATGGGCCTCGGTGAAAGCCTGTTCCTGACGGGTCTGATGAGCTGGGGGATTGCGCGCGTCGGAGCGGCGAAGACCGGCAAGGTGATGTCGTGGTCGGGCATCGCGATCTATGCGGCGCTCGGCCTTGGCTCGCCGATCGGCCTTGCGTTGCAGTCCCGTTATGGGTTTTCCGCCGTCAGCGCGATGACCGTCGTTGCTCCCGTAGCAGCATGGCTCATCGCCATGAGGCTGACGGCCGTACCGGCATCCGGCGGCCAACGCGTGCCGTTTCATCATGTGATAGCGTTGATCTGGAAGCCAGGCCTTGTTCTGGCCCTGGCGACTGTTCCCTTCGCCGGCATGGTCTCCTTCCTCGCCCTGGCCTTCGAGGCTCGCGGCTGGTCGCAGGCGGGGCTGGCGCTATTCGGGTTCAGCGCGGCCTATATCCTGGTGCGCCTGGTGGCCCCTGGTCTTCCCGATCGTTTTGGCGCTGCGCCGGTTGCGATTGGTTGCCTGGCAGTTGAGGCCCTTGGACAAGCATTGCTTTGGGCAGCGCCTGTTCCCGGCATCGCCGTCATGGGCGCAACGCTGACCGGTCTCGGGTTTTCTCTGATATTCCCGGCCATGGGCGTTCTCGCCACCAGCTCCGTGCCGGCCGAACAGCGCGGACGGGCCGTCGGAAACTTCATCGCCTTCGCCGATATTGCCCTGGGCGTCACGGCACCGATCGTCGGCCTTGCCGTCTACTCGGTCGGAGCAGCCTCGCCTTTTATCGTCGGCACAGTCGCGACATGCCTCGCGCTCTGCGTCCTCTCCTCCACGCGACTGCCTCGAGCCGCGTAAGGCACGCCCTTCTCCCGTTCAAAACCAACCGTGAACCGCGTTCGGCCATGCGCCGGGCAAATTCCTGTAACCATCGAAAGGAAACGACAATGAAAACCACCGGTAACACGATCCTCATCACCGGCGGCACCAGCGGCATCGGCCGAGCCTTGGCTGAAGGCTTCCACGACCTTGGCAATCGCGTCATCGTCACCGGACGCCGCCAGGATCTGATTGCGGAGATCGCCGATGACCGTCCCGGTATCGCGGGTTTTACCGCCGACATGACAGATCCTGCTTCCGTTACGAAGCTCGCTGAAGACGTCCGTGCGGCATTTCCCCAGACCAATGTCCTGATTGCCAATGCAGGCATCTCGCGGACGGAGGATGTGACGTCGGACGAGTGGGACGGCTCAGACGCGGCGGCGATCGTTGAAACCAATATCCTTGGGGTTCTCCGCGTCACGGCAGCCATCCTGCCCATCCTCAGAGCGCAATCCGCCGCCACGATCATGGCGACAAGTTCCGCACTGGCCTTCCTGCCGCGGGCGGATTTCCCGACCTATTGTGCCAGCAAGGCCTTCCTGCACTCGTGGCTAACCTCGCTGCGCCATCAGTTGCGCAGGACATCGGTCGAGGTTCTGGAACTGTCCCCGCCATATGTTCAAACCCAACTTACCGGCGCCTCGCAGGCGGCGGACCCGCGTGCCATGCCGCTATCGGACTATGTCGCCGAGGTGATGGGGATGATCGGGCGTGGCGACCATCCGCGTGGCGAGCTGTTGCTCGAACGGGACCAAGCCCGCCGCTGGGCCGAACGCGATGGCACATACGACAGCATTTTTGCTGCCATGAATGCATCTTGAGGGGTAGAAGGTCGTAGGGCCTACCAGCTCTACGATCACTTCGGGGCATCTTTTGCGGCGGGCACAATGTCCGGTGTTGGCGCGAAGCGGAAGGCCGCCCTCGGCCCAAACCGGTCATCGGCTAACGCTGTGCAGATGCCATGAACCCAGCGGCCAGCAGGATCATTCCGCCCGCCGTGCCGTCGATCAGCCGACGCTTCTTGTCACTGAGATTGCCACCGCCGAGACGGGATAGGGCTAGGCTCAGGATCGTGTAGACGACGCCGTACCAGAACATGAAAGCAAGCGACAGAGTTACAGCCTGCAGGGTCACATTGCCCTGATGGTCCATGAATTGGGGGAGGATGGCGACATAGATCATCATGCCTTTGGGATTCAGGAGCGCCGTCAAGAAACCCTTCGAAAGCTGATTCTCGACCTTCCGTCCGGACACGGTAATGCCATGAGACTGCATGGCTGATCTGATGAGCGTGTAGGCGAGGTAGAGCAGGTAGGCGATGCCGATCCATCTGATCGCCTCGAACAGCACGGGAGAGGCGGCGACGACGGCGGCAAGTCCAAGGGCGACCAGAAGGGAATGAACGCCGTAGCCCAGCACCACGCCGAGCGTTGCCCGCAGCCCTGCTTTTGCCCCCCCGGACACGGCCTGGGACGCGATGAAGAGCATGTCAGGACCAGGCGTGCAGATCAGCGGCAGAACCGTGGCGGAGAAGAGGAGAAGCAGATGTGTGTTCATGCCGATGTTGTATCGCGACGTGAGCGCAATCGGGTTGCTAATATTGCTGATAAAGCAGATATTTTGGCATCGACTGCCAATGAAGGGTGTATTTTCATGATCTACAAGCTCGATGAGATCGATAGGCGCATCCTGAAAGCTCTTCAACGTGACGGCAGGATGCAGAACATCGAGCTGGCCAAGGAGGTCGGCCTGTCGCCTTCCCCTTGTCTTCGGCGCGTGAAGGCTCTGGAGGAAGCAGGAGTAATCAAGCGATACGTCGCCGTCGTTGATCAGGCCAAGGTCGGCCTTCCTTTGTCGATGTTCGCGCGCGTCTGGCTCACGGCGCAGGATGCCGAGACAATCGACCTTTTCATCGCGGCAATGCGGCGTCTCCCAGAGGTGGTCGAATGCTACATCATGCTTGGGGAAAGTGACGCGCTGCTGCGCGTAGTTGTCGCCGATCTCGACGACTACCGTCGTTTTCAGTCCACGCACCTGACGCGGAAGAACGGTATTCAGTCAGTGAAGACGGATGTTCCGAGCGAGGTCATCAAGCAGACGTTTGCACTTCCTGTTTGAACGCGGAGCAATTACCATGTCCGGTGTTGGCGCGAAGGAGCCGTACCTATTGCTCGCGGGAGGATCGTGACCCGAATGGGCGAAGACCGCCTGCGGGCTTCGTTCGCGCCAGCGAATAGAGCCGCACGCCGAAGGCGGACCGACCGAATTCATCCGCATCTCCACATCACGGAAATGAATCAATGGCGTCCGAGCGATTCAAAACTCTCGTTGGACGGCAGTTTCGGGAAGCGTGATCATGCCGGAATGATCACCCAGCCCTACCATCTCTACATCGAAAGATCGGACGCCACGAAAAACATGGCCCGCTTCTATTCGATGTCCATCGACCCGAACCTTTTTGGAGAGGCTTGCCTGACACGGTGTTGGGGGCGTATCGGAACGACGGGGCAGACTATGAGCCACCATTTCGAAACGGAGCAAGAGGCAGTGGTGCTCTTTCTCGATCTCCTCCGGCAGAAGAAGCGGCGCGGTTACGCAGCGGTCCTCCAACATCCGCTGAACAACAGCTGATAAACGGCGCCCAATTCAAGGACTACGCATGAACTGCAGATCAGAAGGTGTCGTACGTCGGCAGATGTGGCGCTTTGTCAGAATGATCCAGGTGGCGATCTTCGTCATTGCTCCAGCTACCCACCCCTTGATCGGCAACAAAGCCTACGCGAGCGAAGCCGGATCCAAAGTAAGCCTGCCATTCCGAATGTGTGCTACTGGCTCGCGTAAGGCATGCGTCGTTGACGGGGACACGATCTGGTTCAATGGCCAGAAGATCCGTATCGCCGATATCGACACACCGGAGGTGAGTGAACCGAAGTGCTCATCGGAGCTCGCCCTCGGAAACCGCGCCACCGACAGAATGCTCGAGCTGATCAACGAGGGTCCATTCGAACTCAAAGCTTGGCCTGGTCGCGATGCCGACCGGTATGGTCGCAAGCTTCGAGTGCTGATCAGAGACGGCCGGAGCCTGGGCGACGTTCTGGTTTCGGAGGGCCTCGCCAGAACCTGGAGCGGCCGACGGGAGCCGTGGTGTTGAGGTAGGAAGACCGACCCGGCGAACCGGGCCGATATGGCGGTTAGGTCCGTCGGTTCCAATCGGTCTCGAAATTCACCTCGATATCAACGAAGAACGGGATCTTGATCGCGATCTTCAAGCCGAGCTTGCCCTTGCGGAAAAAGTGACAGATCACCTCGGCGAGGGTGCGGAGGCGGCGGCCGGTTGCAGTCAAGAACTTGGCGAGCTGTTGCATATGATTTCTCCTGTCGATTGCGTTTCGTCGCGGGGATGAAATGCGGATCGGGAAGGAGCGCCGCACCGGGACGGCCGCAGCGCAGCGGAGGACCTGACGACGGCTGAATTTTGCTGCGCGAGGAGCCGAAGGCGGGGAAAATTCTGCCGGCATCAGGTTGCGGCGGGACGCACGATCCGCATCATTCCCTATGTCGATGAAATGGGATCGACAGGAGAATTGCGGCAGCTCGACTTCGAAGACGACGGACGATGGAAGCCGCCTCAGAAGGGCGGTTCGCTTTCCGCAAGACCGTCCAGCTCGGCGGCAGCGACGATCAACTCCGCCTGGGCGATGTCGAGTTCGGCCTCGATTTGACGGCGCTCGGCGCCATCGACAGCGTTGCGGAGCTCGGCCCGCAGTTCTTCGATCTGGATTTCGAGTTCGTAGGTCATCTTCGTCTCCTTGACGTTTGTGAAAGATGACCGACCGGTCCGAGAGGGGATGGCGGGGTCAGGGATCGCGCCAGCGACCGGCAGAGCCGGGGAGTGGGGGAGCCGATTTGCGGAAGCTGCCCTCAAGGGCTGGTGAAACAAATTGGGGGAACCGCTCATCCTTGAGGCCGGCGTCGCCGCTTGGCACAATCATGCATTCTGAGCAGCTTCCCCGCTCACCGTATGCCACCAAAAAGCCGGGCCTGGCTCGATGCCAGATCCGGCTTTGATCTCTCGGCAGGAGAGAAGGCCCCGCCGATGGCGGAGCCTCGTGATCCTGATCAGTCGCGGTTCGGGCGGGACCAGATGAGCTGTAGGCCATCTTCGCCTTCGACCTCGGCGAGCGTTGCGTAGATCGGGGCAGGGAAGCTCGGATCGTCGAGCTTGACCGAGAGGTAGTCGCGGCCTTGCTCGGAGGTCTTCTGCCAGGCGGCGCCGAGCTCGACGCTTCCGGCATAGACGCGGAACTGCGGGCCCTTGTCGGAGGGGTTCTCAACCCGCGCGATGCGTGCCTTGACGTTGAGGGCAAGCGTGCGAATGGAGCCGGTGAAGCCGTTCTTTTCGGAGGTGAAGGTGCCGATGGTTGCCATTGTCGTATTCCTTTTCTCGTGTTCGGGCCGCGCCCATCGCGGCCTCGATGGCAGTCGACAAGACCGGAGACGATCGAACCGCACCCAATAGGGCCGCAATGCAATGGAGGGCGGCAAGTCGCAGATTTGTTAGTGGGCGAGGAGGGGACCGCAGGTCGTCGGGGTAAGAAATCTAAGCCTTGTCGTTGCGGGAAGACGATCGAGGCGCAGCCGGTCTCCGGTCAGACATGCCCCATCGAGCCCGCAGATGGAGCCACGGTGATGGGCAAAGGAATCTGACGAGAGCTGGGCCTATTTCGACCAGGTCCCAGCGTCACATCAGGCTTTAGTGACACGCTTTGCGGCTTCACGGCGAAACGCGTTGCGGCGGTCTGGGCTGTATCCGGGCACGAACCTCGTCGTATAGACGCAGTTCTCCGGGCATTTCGAGCGAGACGGCCAACCCGAACGGCACGGCTTCGTCGACCGGACCACCAGGATCAGGCTCACGCTGGATTTTGAGCGTGATCGTCATGCCCTCGGCGACGACGGCCGCTCGGTCGCCGCCCCAATGACGGGTGAACACCGTGCCGCGATTGGTCTGGTTCTGGTCGGGCTGGCTCCCCGAACCCTTCACGGCCAGATCGGTCATGTCGTCAGGCGCTAGGATTTTCATCTTGACGCCGCGATAGGATTTTCGACCTGGAAGCACGGGCGTGAACCAGGCGAGTGTTGCCGAAAAAGAATGAAAGCGGGCCTGACCGCCCATGACGGCGGGGATCGGAACGACGACGTCGACACTGCGCTCGCGCGCGAGATCGCCCACACACCAGAAAGTGGCGCGATCGGATGCGCAGGAGACAGCGTCGTCCGTGTCGTAGACGCCGTAACCGAAGAACCTGCGGATATTGTCTTTCTGGCGCGACGCCTGACCTTGACCGAACGGGCCGACCAGCCTCTTGACCAGAGCCGCAGCTTCTTGCGGCCATCGGGCAGGATGCACGAGAAGTGCCTTGATCAGCACTGCGCGATGCGTGCCCGACAGGTTCAGAAAGTCGGCGCCGTAAGCTGTTTCCAGCGCGTCATGGATCCGATGGGCAGTACGTGAGGCGAGCGCCGTTGCAGCGCTTGTTCCATTGGTGAACGCTTCTGCCCCCTCCATGCCAGGCCGTGGCGGCGCCGCAACTTTGAGGCCGGCACCACGAGCGGCCCCTGCAGGAATGACGACAATACCACCTCCACTTCCGACAACGCGAAGGTGTTCTCGTGCGGCAGGCATCAGGATGTCAGGTTTGACAGAATCGGCAAAACCCGGACCGAGTGCACTCGATGGATTGGCGGTGTCGAGCTGCGTGTACGGGTTCACATTGGCGCGCGCCAGCGCCCTGTCCGCCGGGGTCACCCAGTCCAGGTTTCGGCCACCCACGGTCAGTCCGTTGACGGTCTCTGACGGAGAGAGCAGTCGCCGGTCCGCGACGAGCGCGGCAATCGCGTTGACAACACCTTCGGCCCGCACGCCATGGACCGCGTCTTCGAATGCGGCGCGGGTTTGGAAAGCGGGTATCGGGAAACTGGATGTCACGTTTCCCGCGCTGACGAGAAACAGGATCCCGAACCGATAGGCCAACCGGTCCAGAAGGCGCGCCCATGGTGAAAGCTGGCCATGGAATGGCCGACGGGTATTGCCAAGCGAGATGTTGACGATGATGACCCAGGGCGCCGACGGTTGCGGGCCGCCGCGCATTTGCACGACGGCCTGATAAATGAGATCAACGATCAGCCGGTCCGTAGGGAAGCGATCGTTGTTTCCCATGACCGGAATGCAATGGACCTGG
Source organism: Rhizobium sp. CC-YZS058 (assembly GCF_034720595.1). Classification (NCBI taxonomy): domain Bacteria; kingdom Pseudomonadati; phylum Pseudomonadota; class Alphaproteobacteria; order Hyphomicrobiales; family Rhizobiaceae; genus Rhizobium; species Rhizobium sp. CC-YZS058. The sequence continues at coordinate 94,144 of NZ_JAYESJ010000002.1, forward strand.
CGGGGAAGGGATGCCTCTGGCCGGTTGCGATCGCCATGAACGATCAGCGAGGCCATAGCAGAGCCATGCACGCGTTCGGACACGAGTGCATCGGGTTCCAGACCGAAATGATCCTCGACGTTCAGATGTCTTCGCAGGAGGGGATGGCTTGCCACGGGCACGCCGTCGAGGAGGGCAAGGATCGATGCCGGGCTGACGGGGTTCTCCGTGACGGGCGCCAATGGTGCGACGATGTCATTGGCCTCGATGCCGGTGACCACACTTTGCGGCCGAATATGCATGATCGGCTCGACGCCGGCGAGACTTCCCGGATCTCTGGCTATCACCATCCGGATTGCGGCCACTGGGATTTCGGCGAGAATAGCATGATAGGCGATGTCGTCGATCCGAGCCCGATGGATCGTTCGTCCGCCTGCCTGGGCAACCGCCTGCACGACCGCCGTTTCGCTGACCACGGCAGCACTGCCTGCGGCGCGGAAAATCAACTCGATTTCGAGCGCGACAAGCTCTCCGTCCTCGCGGCCGTCAATCTCCTCCTCAAGGATCTGCGCGTCCAGCGGCTGCACACGATCTGCCGGTCCCCAGACGCGCAAGTCGCGAAGGCACCCGAATACATCGCGCCACGGCGTGTAGCCCGTCGGAAGAGCCTGGCCCGCAAGCCAGTTGCGCCAGAGAGACAGGATCTGCCTCAACGCAACAAGGTCAGGAACGAGAAGGTATGCGAAAGGAGCCTTGTCATCGTCGCTCGGGAGTTCCTCCTCATCGATCAGCTCGAGGCCGGGCACCCGATTGATCGCACTGGCAAAATTGGCGATATCGCCCTTCACCTCGAAGACGAGCAGCCGCTCCGGCGCGAGCGCCGTTGGATCGGCGCGAAGGGCGAGGCCGCTTGGGTCCCTCTGAAGGACGTCGGCGAGACGCTGGAATGTTGGGGTGAATTGCTGATCTTGCCGTTGCCGACCGAACGGTTCAGGCTTCTGTATGTTTGCCTGTCGGCCGGTTTGCCTTGGAGCGGATGCGCTTGGGCGCAGTCTCAGTATCGGTTTGCTCGGATCGCTCGCCATTCAGAATTTCCGGTCCCACGCGTGTGGCCCAGAGGTCTAGCTCTGAACGCAGAGCGTCGTCGATAGAAAGCTCCCCCAAGCCAAGTATCTGCCTTCTTCGCACGTTTTGGCAGAAATCCAAAGCCTCGGCGTAACTTACGGTACCCAGTTTTCCACTGATCGTCTTCGATGTGGCCTTGGGCAGATCTGGCCATTGCGCGATGATCCGATTGAGAAAGCCTTCGATGCGCCAGCGGTCCGGCGCGGGAAAGCCCAGTCGCATCTGAAAGCGGCGCCACACGGCACGGTCCAGGAGCTCGGCATGGTTGGTCGCCGCCATCACCACGACATAGCTCGGAAGCTGGTCGAGCTGCATGAGCAGAAAAGAGACGACGCGCTTGATTTCTCCGGTCTCGTGGGTATCGCCTCTCTCCTTGCCAATGGAATCGAACTCGTCAAAGAAGAGCACGCTTGGCCGGGTTCGCACATAGTCGAATAGCTTGCGCAGGCGGGCGTTTGTCTCGCCAAGGTAGCTGCCGATCAGCGCATCGTAACGCACGACGAAGAAGGGAAGTCCGAGAGATTCCGCTATTGCCTCGGCGAACGACGTCTTGCCATTGCCCGGCGGCCCAGACAGGAGTACGCGGTGTCGCGGCTCATAGCCATGGGCGCGCAGGACGTCCGCCCTGACATGTTCTTCGATCAGTTGCCGCCCGCCCTGCTCAACGGGCAGTGGCAACATCAACTGATCGAGCTGGATACGGGGCTCGAGTTCGAGGATCGTATCTTTTCCGGATCCGCTCTGGGACGAGTTGGAGGTCAGGGCAGGGGGTGTCACACTGACGGCGGCAAGCGCACGCTCAAGGCGATCGGCAACGCCGTGGTGGTTTTTTGCACGTTCTTCGGCAACCAGCGCTTCGGCGGCCGACTTGAGGGTCGCGCGATCGCCGGCTGCTCCAGCCCTTACAAGGGAGATAAGAAGATCGCTGCGGGCCATGTCCTCACTGACTTTTCGTTTCCCATTTGTTCACTTTTCGAATCTTATCGCAAATAGTTTATAAAGTCTTCTTGTGCCAGCGCGAGGCTCTTAGAAGCGCTCGGTTATACATGCAATCAGATTGCTTCCGCGGCACGAAAACAACAACGTCTCGCCATGTCCGTCGTTCCGCTCGTCCATCGATGCGGGAACCGCCAGTTCCAGCGAGGGACGCGAAACAAAGCCAGGCAGGCGATCCGTCATTCTTCATCGAAACCATCCGCATCTGATCAGCCGCGCCGCAGCGGAGAATTCCGATGTCGTGGAGTTTCCCCTTTCTCCGACCTGCACGGCAACCTGATGATTGGTATCTACGGCGAACTACCTTGTGAGTGGATTTGCCATCCGGCTCAATGCGGTACTTCTTCGAGGTTCTCGAGAGAGGAATCGAGGTCGTCACCTCGACGTGGGAGAGGTGCCAGCATTTCTCCAAGGTCAACAGACCTCTCGAGGAGGACGAAGCTCTCCCATTGCTCCCCGACTTCGCAAACCGCACGGCTCGGCTACGGCCCTCGAGGGCCTTGAGTTTGGTTCGGCCCCGCTCTTGGAGCGAGGCCGGCTTCGTTCAGTCGCGGTTCGGGCGTGACCAGATGAGCTGGAGGCCTTCCTCGCCCTCGACCTCGGCAAGCGTTGCGTAGATCGGGGCCGGGAAGCTCGGATCGTCAAGCTTGACCGAGAGGTAGTCGCGGCCTTGCTCGGAGGTCTTCTGCCAGGCCGCGCCGAGCTCAACGCTTCCGGCATAGACGCGGAACTGCGGGCCCTTGTCGGAGGGATTTTCAACCCTGGCGATGCGTGCCTTGACGTTGAGGGCGAGCGTGCGAATGGAGCCGGTGAAGCCGTTCTTTTCGGAAGTGAAGGTGCCGATAGTCGCCATTGTCGTATTCCTTTTCTCGTGTTCGGGCCGCGCCCATCGCGGCCTCGATGGCAGTCGACAAGACCGGAGACGATCGAACCGCACCCAATAGGGCCGCAATGCAATGGAGGGCGGCAAGTCGCAGATTTGTTAGTGGGCGAGGAGGGGACCGCAGGTCGTCGGGGTAAGAAATCTAAGCCTTGTCGTTGCGGGAAGACGATCGAGGCGCAGCCGGTCTCCGGTCAGACATGCCCCATCGAGCCCGCAGATGGAGCCTCGGGAATTGCGTAAGAGAATATGGCTTTGGCGGCGTGCGCTGGATAGACCTCGGATATCGACCGAACGTACTGCCCCATCCCATCGCCACCTGTTTTCCTGGCTGGGCTGTAGGAACGCGGGTGGATATCCAACGCAGCTCTTTGCGTGCCCAAAAATGATTGCTATATTTGGGCAGCAGGTTGGAGCAGACATGGCCAAAGTCGTCGTCAAGAAGTTCGGCAATTCCAAAATTGGTGCGCGTGATACCGCGGTGACGCAGAAGCGCGTGCGGGATGGGGACAGCGGTCAGTTCATGACTGTTCGAACGATCGATGCGCAGAGTAAGACGCTCGGGAAAGATCTGAGCTATGTTTTTAGCAAGAATGTCGATAAGGCGCGCCGTGACAACAAGGCTGTAACCGGCGTGCGTGATCGTGCTCCCGTCCAGGACTGAGCAGCCAGTTTTCCTGATCATCGCAGGGCCAAACGGATCAGGCAAAAGCAGTGTATACGCGAATGCCGACCTGGAAATGGAAGGTCGATCCGTCTGGATCGTAAATCCCGACCTTCTCGCTGCGCGTATCAGCAGGGTAGAGGCTAAGCCGCTCCTTGAAGCCAATCTCACCGCGGTCCAACGCATCGAGGCATGGCTCGAAGCCTCGATCAGTGTTCACAAGACCATCGGCGTCGAGACGGTCTTGTCGACCGCCAAGTACCGACGGCTTGTGGAAGCGGCCAAAGCACTCGGATTTGCAATCTGGTTTCTATATGTCGTGCTCGACAGCCCGGAACGCTCGATCGAGCGGATCAAATTTCGGGTGGCCAAAGGCGGGCACCCGGTACCAGACGAGAAAGTCCGCCAGCGTTACCAGAGATCCCTGGAGCAATTCCCCTGGTTTCTCGAGCAGGCGGACAAGGCCTGGATCTGGGATAATAGCGGCGCAAGTCCAAAGACGATTGGCGAAAAGTCAGACGGGATCATCGAACTCGACGAGAACGCTCTTAAGGTCATCGCCAGAGCGGTCCAGTCGATCGCGACCGAGTAGCTGCCATCGCCGGCATAAGAAAAGGGTCGCACTGGCGCGGCCTTTTTCAATCGTCGCGATTGACGAGTTTAAAGCCCACGGACGAGGCTGCGGATGTTCCCACGCGCGACGCCGATGTCGTTCAGGACGCGGTCGTCAAGGACAGAAAGCTCGCGAATAGCGCGGCGCTCTGCAATGGCTCTCTTCAGCCGTTCAGCGATTTTCATGTGACTCACCTTTGCAATTTTGATGATGAGTATATGTGCAATTCTTCGCACAAAAAGAAGGCATATGCTTGCAGGGAAGGCATGCGCAATTGGCGGGGCTGGTAAATCGGCGCCATTTGTGTTGCCCTCGGTGCGAAAGTGCGCGTGCCATTGGCTCGTACTGCCATTCAAAGAGCGGCGAGCGGCTCAATACCTGCCTGCGGCTTGAGTCTGGGCCAAGGGGCAAGCCCCGCCTTGCGGCAGGGCCGATGTCCTCAGTCCCTGCTCGGGCGGGACCAGATCAGCTGGTAGCCGTCTTCACCTTCGACCTCCGTCAGGGTGGCGTAGATCGGAGCGGGGAAGCTCGGGTCGTCGAGCTTGACCGAAAGGTAGTCGCGGTCGGTTTGCTCGGAGCGCTTCTGCCAGGCGGCGCCGAGTTCGACGGCTCCTGCAAAGATGCGGAACTGTGGACCCTTGTCGGAGGAATTTTCGATGCGGGCAATGCGGGCCTTGACGTTGAGGGCGAGAGTGCGGATCGAACCGCTAAAGCCGTTCTCGGTAGAGGTGAAGGTGCCGATGGTAGCCATTGTCGCATTCCTTTTTGCTCAATCGGGCCGCTCCAGTGCGGCCTCGATGGCAGTCGCACAGGCCGGGGACGATCGGGCCGCACCTGACAAGGCCGAAACACCGTGGAGGGCGGCGTGAAGACACTTTCTTGTTTCGCGAGGAATGCCGGCGGAGCCGGCAGGGGATGAAAGTTTCAGAGCGCCGTTGCGGGAATACGATCGAGGCGAAGCCGGTCTCCGGTCAGACATGCCCCATCGAGCCCGCACATGGAGCCACTGTCAGACGGAAAAGGGATACGACCATGGCGATCCGCACGGGAAACCCCAGCGCGAATGGCCTCAGCCAACTCCAAGCACCTGTGCACGACGGACGGAAGATGCGCTGCACCATTGTGGCAAACTCCGACCAGGTCCGCTTGCGTGAAGACCATGCCGGGATAGAGTTGCACCGCGATTCGTCGCCTGGAGGAACAATGCCAAAGCAGACCAAGCCGTTTATCGTCGAAATCAAGCAGTCCCGGAAGCTGAAGCCCGACACCCGGAAACCGTCGATCTGGGGCAACCTCGATTTGAAACTGGCTCCTGACGATCGTCTCGAAGAGCCCCGTCGTCGGGATGCAGTGGACCGGGACACCGTCGGTGCGACCCGCTCGACGCTGCATCAGACTCCACCCGACAGCGCAGTCTAGCCATTTTGTATGGACAAATTTGTCCAGGACATCTGGCTATACTCCAGCATCCTCTTTCCGCTGATCCTATATCGGGATTGCGTTCTACTTCAGTGGACATCTCTGCCCAGATCGGACCGGGTCTTGAACGTCCACACGTATGCCCTCATATGTCCATACGTGATCGGGGTCGTGCCCCTTTATTTCCAGCTATTTATGCCCGAAATACAGGTCACAAACAAGCCAAAGGAGGCCGATGTGACTGAAGAAGGCAGTGGAAAGGCATCAGCGCCGCAGGGTGAAGACGCCGACAAGAAGGACGACAAGGTCCTGATCAAAAAGTGGGGTAAGGAAGCGATCGACGTCGGTTATACCGTACTGCCGAAAGCGCTCCTCCAGGGCCAAGCTCGCTTGAAGATCAACGCGACGGACCTCGCGGTGCTGATCCACTTGATCGAGCATTGGTGGAGGCCGGGCGAGATGCCGTGGCCGAAGAAAGCGCGAATTGCCGAAAGGCTCGCGGTCACTCCAAAGACGGTTCAGCGGTCAATTGCCCGGATGGAGCAAGAGA
>NZ_JAYESJ010000003.1:300000-381966 GCF_034720595.1 Rhizobium sp. CC-YZS058
ACGCCTGCGGCGGCGACGCGCTGTTCCGTCGCTCTGCCTTCGAGGCGGCGCGGGGCTATCGCGAAGACCTGGTGGCGGGCGAGGAACCGGAACTCTGCCTCCGGCTTCGCCGCCAGAACTGGAAGATCCGGCGCATCGATGCGGAGATGACGCTGCATGACGCCGCAATCACGCGCTTTCGCCAATGGTGGCGTCGGTCCGTGCGCGCCGGGCATGCCTATGCCGAGGTCTCCTGGAGATATCGCGGGTCGGCGGATGCGATCTGGACGACGAACACGCGGCGCGCGTTGCTGTGGAGCGCGCTGCTACCGGCGGCCCTGCTGCTCGCTCTTCTCGTGGGGCCCGTGGCGCTTCTTCTTCTGCTTGCCTATCCGGCGCAGATCGCCCGCCTCGCCTTGAAGGGTGGCTGGCGGGAGGCGCGGCACTGGCAGGCCGGCCTCTTCAGCGTCCTCGGCAAGTTTGCCGAGGCGGAGGGCATCGCCCGCTTCCACCTGCGGCGCCTGCAAAACCGCCGCAGCCAGTTGATCGAATACAAGAGCTGAGCACGGTGCCGGCTCAGCCGGCGTTGACGACCGAGCGTTGAAAGAGCGAGCGAAGCGTTGTCGCCAGCGTCGTCAGATCATGCATCCGCTCGACCCGGGCCCGCCCGGTCCGACCCATGGTGGCGAGCGTTTCGCTGGAGCAGGTCAGGCAGTCGGTGAAGGCCTCGGCGAGTTGTTCGTCATTGCCGGGCTCGACAAGCCAGCCACAGCTTTCATCGACCAGCTCGGGAATCCCGGCGACGCGGGTGGTGATGGCGGGGCGGGCGAGCGCCAGTGCTTCCATCAACACCACAGGCAAGCCTTCGGCATAGCTCGGCAACAGAAGCGCCCGGCTTTCGCTGATCATGCGCCGAACCTCGGGGTTGGATGCCCAGCCATGGATGGTGACCATATCCTCGACCCCATGCCGGCGAATTTCCGCCTCGATCTCAGGCCGGCTTTCCCCATCGCCGACGAGCACGACCCGCATGTTCGGGAACCGATCCTTTACCCGGGCCACGGCGGCCGGAATATGGACCTGGCCTTTGGCCGCGCAGAGACGGCCGACGCAGACGATCGACTGGTTGTGCTCGGGATCGCTCGGTTCGCTCGGCTGGAAGTCCTGAAGCCGCAGGCCGCAGCGCGCAATGGCGATCTTCGTCGCGTCCGCGGGCGTTTCCGAGAGGGCCTGCAGGCGCGAACGACAATAGTCGGAAATCGCGACCACAAAGGCCGCATTCTTGATTTTCTTCGAAAAACTGAGCCGGCCGGGGTCGATGAATTCGTCCGGACCATGCGCGGTGAAACTGTAGGCGGCGCCGCCGAGCGCATGGGCGAGCATGACGACAGACGCAGAGTTCGTGGCGTAATGGGCGTGGACATGGCGGATGCCGTGTCGCGCCGCCTGCTGCCGGAAGTAGACGGCCTGCAGCAGGTAGGCGCAATGTGGAACCACCTGCCATCCCGCATTGCGCATCAGCGTGAGCCAGAGGGGAACAGTTCGCGCGAGCCCGAGCGGGTTCGTCAGCAGCTCCTTGCCGAAGGCCGCCAGCAGCGCGCGGTGGTTGCCCGCCAGGATATAGGTCACCTTCTCCTGCTCGCGGCGGTCATTCTCGTCGACCAGCGTTCCGTCGAAGGGACGGACCGCAAAGCGGCGAATGCTGAATCCGAGCTGCTCGACGGCCTCGATCTCCCGGCGGATGAACGTGGCGCTGGGAACGGGGTAGGTGTTGAGCAGATAGGCGACGGAGGTGTCCGGTTTTACAAGGCGGGCGTCCACGTCATGCCTTCTTTGCCAGCAGCTTCTGCTTCGTCAGCAGCGTTGCATCCGGCGAGAAGACCCGCCGCATCTTGCGCGCGCGCACCCGGTTCAAGATCGCCCCGCCGAGCCTGTCCTTGACGGACGGCACGAGAGCAAGAGCGGATCTGAGTTCCGCTTCCGTTACCTTGCCCCACTGGACGACATGGAACAGGCCGTCGAGATGGTTGGACGCAGCCAGAATATCGCCGCTGGCGATCATCGGCGGGAGATCGAAGACGATGACGTCATACTGCTCCATGCCCGTGGCGAAACGATCGATGCCGCCCGACCACAGCACTTGGGAAACCTGGCCACGGTCGGCCTCGAGATCGAGCGGCAGCACGTCGTAGCTCACGCCGGCATCGCGGCAGGTGAAGGCGCTGATCGGCTGGGTCTTGCTTGCCAGGAAGGCCAGGAGGCCACGGCCGGCAGCCGGCGAAATCTCCTGGCTGATCGTCGGATTGTAGGGCTGGGCGTCGACCAGCAGCACCTTCTTGCCCGCATTGGCCATCAACGCGGCGAAATTGGTCGCCATCAGCGTCTTGCCTTCGCCGGGGAGGGTAGAGGTGAAGCCGACCATGCGAAGGCGTGCACCAAGACCCGCGCCTTCGGCGATGACCGCGGCCTGGCGGAGCGACTGCCAGAGCGGGGAAAACCTGTCCTGCAGCACCTTGTTCTTGAGCTTGTCATGTGTGCCGCGCAGCGAGGGGATCATGCCGATGCAGGCGATGCCGCTGCTGTTGCGAAGCTGCTCGGGCGAGCGGATGGTCGTGTCCAGAAGTTCGCGGACAAGGGCGACGAACACGGCGATGGTGAAGCCGATCATCGCGGCCACGATGACCATCAGCAGCCCGGACATTCCGTCCTTGTTGGTGGGTACGGCTGCGGCCGAGAGGATGCGCGCCTTGGGGCCGACTTCCTGAAGACGCGTGCGCAACCAGCTGCTGCCCGACTGGGCGCTATCGACGCGGTCAGCGTCGACCTTCGCGATGTATTTCTGCGCGATCTCGTTGGCGATGACGGTGGCGTTCGTCGCGGAGGTGTCGGTGAAGCGGATATCGAGCAGATCGCTCTGGCCGATGCGCGTCACCGACAGGCTCTCGGCAAAGGCGCGCAGCTGTGCGGCACGCTGGGTCTCGCCGGTCTCAACCTCCGGCTCGCGGGACACCACGGTGCCCAGCAGACCGACGATGGACTCCTTGACCGTATCGATCAGCCCCGGTTCGGACGGCGGCGGGGCGATCTTCAGGCTGTCGATGACACTCTCGGCCACGGCCTTGGAATTGACGATCTGAACCTGCGTATCGACGAAGCTCGGATCGAACTGGGATTCCGCGAAATAAGCGTCCTCGCGGCCGCTCATCGAGAGGCGAAGATTGGTGACCTGAACAGTGGTCGAGGCGGAATAGGTCGGCGTGCGCAGCAGGACCAGCACGATCGCCACCAGAACGGCAGCGGCCGTGATGCCGGCGATCAGAGCCGGCTGGCCGATGATCGTCTGCAGGATCCATTTCCAATTGTAACGGGACGGCACGGTCTCCGTGGCCGTTTCCCACAGCGACTGCGGCGGTGCGGCTGCGATGGTTTGATTGGAATGTCTCACGTCCAGTCCTTTCCGGCCCTCAAAAACCAGCCGTGCTCAGTATAATATTGGCGGTCCGGAGCCCGGACCCTTGAAAAATCAGTTCGAGCCGGCCGGCGGCGTGGTGATCGAGGCCGACTGCGTTTTCGGCAGAACCCGCTCCACCTTGACGATATCACCGGGGAGCACGCGGGTGACTTCGCTTGCCTCGATCTGCACCGTCGCATCGCCCTGCAGGCGGACGATCGTGTAGGTGAGAACCGGGGTCGCTTCCTCGCTCTCGTCCTGCGCCAGATCAGCCGAATAGTTCGAGGCCGACTGCAGGAGCGATTTCAGCGAACCTTCCTGCTTTTCGATTTCGAGCAGCTGCGACTTGATCGACTGCAACCCGCCCATGGCGTCCGACTTGCGGGTGCCTTCGAGTTCGACCAATTGCCCGGTGACCTCGTTCAGGTCCTTCTCGGCGCGCAGGCGGCGGATTTCGAGATCGCCTAGTTCGTTGCGCACCTCGGACAGCGTCCGCTCCATCGGATAGAGCCGGTTGGAGGCGAGACCGCGCTTGGTCAGGCTGCGGACATTTTCGAGCTCGACCTTCGCCGCCTCGATATTGTCCTTGCCGACGGCGATCTGGTCGGCGAGCGAATTGACCTCGCGCGTATGGATCTCCTTGGAGGCCTCCAGCGCCCGCTTCTGATCCTGGAAGCGCTGCAGGCGGACATCGAAAAGCAGTTTCTGGCCGCTCATGGCGCGAACGAATTCGACCGGTGCGTTCGGCGGCGGGCTCGGGAACACGGTGTCGCCCGCCGCTTCCAGCGTCAGTCGCTGCCGTTCCGCCTCAAGATCGAGCTTGCGGGATTTGAGAAGCGACAGCTGGCCGACCGAATTGATCGCCGAGGCATCGAGCGCCCATTCGCCACCGCGCACGCTGCGGTAAAGACCGCCCGCCAGGCTGAGCGCGTTCAAGACGACCATGCCCGGCCGGTAGGAATATTCGCCGGGCGTCGCAACCTGTCCCAGAATGTAGAAGGGCCGGTAGGAAGCGATGTCGACCGCCGTGTCCGGCGGATCCTTCAGCGCGCCCTTTTCCTGCAGGCGCCGCGAGATCGTGGCGGCCAGCTCACCGGTGAGGAGCCCCATGGCCTTGATTTCGCCGACGATCGGCAGCGAAACCTGTCCATCGGCGCCCACGGTGAACTCGCCCGTCAGGGCCGGCCACTCGGAAACATGGATCTTCAGCTTGTCCTGCACGCCCAGCCGATAGGTCTCCGCCTGGGCGCCGGTGACGCCGAGAAAGCTGACGGCCAGCGCCAGGCCGCTGACCGTCAGGCGGCGGAGTGTGGTTGCGAAAGAGGCGGATGTCGGACTGCTCATGAATGGTCTCCAGAGCTGCTGCACTAAAATGAAGGCCGAGCATGCTCTGCCAGATGTACTGAAATGCGTCTTAAGTATCGAGCAATGAGAATTTACTGCTTGTTTACTTTACTAAGAGACCCGACCGCGAGTCCAGACGACGCCAGGCGTCTCTCCAACAAAGTGATGGAGGATGGTAAATTTCCGAAAGCGTGAGCCGGTCTTGTCCGTCGGAACCGGGCGGCGGATTGCACGGCGACGAGCGAGACGAGACCGATGGTCAGGCCGAGCGCATATTGGACGTCCTTGATGAAGATGATCCATTCCAGCGTCGAGTGGATGGACGCCATGGTGATGGCGACCAGAAATCCGCACAGAAGCGCCCGATAGGTCGAGTTCGGGATGGCGAAGGCCGAGCGCGCCGCAAGAACGAAGGCCGAGAGCAGGGTCAGCGAGAAGGCGATGAGGCCCAGGAAACCTGTTTCCGCTGCCGACAGCCAGTAGGCATTGTGAACGATGTTGCTGCGGTTGGTCTCGTTGTCCGCCACGCCGCCACGCTGGGCATAGCCACCATCCTTGGCGAAGGAGACATAGTGGTTGATGCCGACGCCGAACGGGTGATCGTGGAAGATGTAGAGCGCGGCGCGGTTGAAGGCGGCGCGCTCGTCATACACGTCTTCTGAAAGCGGCGACTTGTCGAAGCGGCTGTTGAAGGCGGAAACGGCGAGTGGCGCGAGAAGGCCCGCGCAGACCGTGCCCGCCAGCGCAATGGCAATCAGCCGCTGCGTCGCGCCGGAGAGGAAGACCACGACATAGGTCAAGGCGACGCCGGCCAGCGCGAAGCCCACCGTGGCGCGCGAGGCGGTCAGCACCACGACGAGCAGGCAGGCAAATACGGTGCCGGACACGTAGAGATTCTCGCGCCTCGTGGCGAGCAGCAGCGCCAGATGCGGGAAGAGCACGAAATGGGTGATCATGCCGAGCGTGTTCTGATGCACGAACAGGCCGGGCGACTGCGCAAGGCCAAGGCCGAAATGCTGCCAGATACTGGCCGCCGCGTTCAGGAACAGGCCGAGCGCCATGCCCTTCAAGATCAGGAACGGAACCCGCACGTCCTCCACGGCCGAGACGACCACGGCCGTGACGAGCAGGACGCGCAGGAGCTGCCAGACACCGAAAAATGCCGCCATCGGCTGTGGCGCCTGCGTCATGGAGATCGCGGCCGTCGCAATCCACAGCATTAGCGGGACGAGATGCCAGACGGCGAGCCATGGCCGCTTGAGCGAGAGGAAGCAGAGGATCGCCACGAAATCGACGGCCGAAACTTCGACCCCATGCACGAAGCCGATCCACTGATCGCCCCAGGAAAGGATGCCGATGTCGAAGAACGGAATCGCGCTCAACAGAAACGGGAAACAGCCGAGGCAGAACCAGAGCACGCGAAAGATCGCATCGTACCGGCGTGACAGGATCGTCACCGGCAGGATGGTGACAAGGGCCATGGTCAGGACGACGAACTTCATGCCACGCCCTCCGGACGGCTGGTGCTTGAACTGTGCGCGGCGGTGGCGGTCTCGATCTCCGCCGTCCGCTCTGCGCCGGGGCTCTGCGCCTGCCGCAGCTTCGTCTCGGTTGCCACCAGAACGCGCTTAATCAGCGCTGCCAAACCGCGAACCTGCGGTTCGAGCACCATGCTGTCATGATTGCCGGCAACCTCGTGAATGGTCAGATCGGCGATGAAAGGCGACCAGCCATTGTCCTCGCGCGCCTCCTTGCGGCCGCCCTGGATCCGCCGCCCATCGCGCAGCGTGTAGAGCACTTCGAGCTTCGGCCGCAGCAGCAGGACCGGTCCGGCATAGGGCTTGATCACATAGCGCGCCAGCGCGCGATAGAAGGCCGCCTCGATGTCGCGATTGTGGAACTGCGTTTCCCCCGTTTCCGACCGCAGCCCGCTGCGCCGCTCGCGGATTTCGCGGAACCAGCGCACATAGCCCATCGCCCAGTTGGAGAAGAAGGACAGGCGATGGCGACGCAGATCCTGGATCTTCATCTCCAGCCGGCTGAGCGGCGAGAGCACGGCGTTGCCGGGAATCGGCGTGTCAAGCATCACCACCTGGGCAACCGTCTCGCCCTCTGCGGTCAGCCGCTGCGCCATTTCATAGGCGACCAGGCCGCCACCGGAGAAGCCGGCGAGGTAATAGGGGCCGCTCGGCTGGATCTGGCGGATTTCCGCCAGATAGTCCTCGGCCATGTCCTCGAAGGTTTCATGCGGCGCCAGGCCGCCGAACAGGCCGCGGGCCTGCATGCCGTAGACCGGCCGATCGGTGCTCAGGTGAAGCGCAAGCTGGCGAAGGTTGAGGATATTGCCGAACATGCCGGCGCAGATGAAGAGCGGCGTCCCCTGCCGGTCGCGCGGCGACATCAGCACGGCATGGCGGGTGGAGAGAGCCGGCGCCTTGGTCCGCGCCGGTTCGCCGGCCGAAGCCTCCGCGCCGCCAGCCGGCGGCGAAGTCGCGGGCTCGGTGCCGATTTGCTCTTCGATCAGCCGCGCGCACTGGGCAATCGTCGGCGCTTCGAACAGAACCGACATCGGGATATCGATGGCGAACGCCTTCTTGATCGACCGGAACAGGCGGACTGCGATGAGGGAGTGCCCGCCGATCTCGAAGAAGTCGTCATCCAGGCCCACATGCGGGACGCCGAGCAGGTCTTTCCAGAAAGCCGTCAGCGTCTGCTCGACCGGGCTGCGGGGCGCGCCGTCACCCGGATCGGCGTCGAGGGACGCGCGGACGGGCCGTGCCTCCTGCGATGCGTCGGGCTTCGCCGCCTCTGTGAGCGCTGCGAGATCGATGGATGTCACGATCGGCTGGCTGCGTCCGGTGGCGAGCGCCCGCTCCAGAGCCGTCAGGCCTTCGGCCCGGCGGATGCCCAAACGCAGCGTGCGGGCGAGGCGGGTCTGTTCGGCGGAGGCGGTCGCTGCAGCGCGCGTGCGGCGGCCGGTTTCGCCTGCGGTGCGGGCCGACGGCGCGAAGGCGTCGTCGCCGTCCAGCCGCTTCATCACATACTGGCCGACACTTGCAACGCGCTGCCCGTCGAGATCGAAGAGCTCGATATCGAAGCTCGCAAACCCGTCCGGCTGGTCGTCGTCCGAGCGGGTCGCCGCCACGACGAGATCGGCCGGGAGCGCGCGGTAGACGTCGAGACGGCCATAGACCACGGGGATCCAGAGACCGTCGCCAAGCGCCTCGTTCGGCAGAAGGGCGAGTGCGGAGCCGGTAGCGATATCCATCAGGCCGGGATGCAGGGCATAACCTGCCTTGACGTCGTCCTCTCCGGCGCCCGGCAGAGCGAGGCGCGCGTGGAGGGACTGACCCTGCGTGCGAACCTGCCGCAGAACCTGCCAGCGCGGCCCGAAACGGATGCGATCCTCCTGGATCGAAGGAATTGCTGGGGACGTGGCGAGAGACCGATCGAGCCCATCCCAGTCGTGCGGGAAGGCGAGGCGGCCGCTCTTGCCCGTCTCGCGCGTCTGCAGCTGCGCATCCGCCACGGTGACGAAATCGTCGCCCGTCTCGGCGACGATCAGCACCTGATAAGCGCCGCCGGAGGGCTTCAGCCGCACGCGCAGACGGCGCGTCTGGCGGTCCTCCAGGAAGACAGGCTGAAGGAAGCGCAGATTGGTCAGGCTGACGGGCAGGGTGAAGCCATAGTCGCGCACGGCCTGGACGATGAATTCCAGATAGGCCGTGCCCGGAACGACGGCGGATCCGTCGAGCAGGCGGTGCTCGTCGATGAACCAATGCGTCTTCGCGCCCAGCGCCACTTCCAGCCAGGACTGACCTTCCCCGTCCTTTACCCAATGCTCGAAGACGGGCCCGTCGGCCGGCTCGACGACCGTCTCGCCGTGTCCGGGCAGCTCCCGGGCGGCCAGGGCCCGGGCGGCAATGCCGATATCGCTCCAGATGCCCCAGTGGATGGCGACCGTGCTGCGGGTCGGGTGCCCCTTGCGGCTGTCCGCGTAAGCATTGAGGAAGGCATTCGCGGCCACATAATCGACTTGGCCAACAGGTGCCAGATCCGAGCTCGTGGAGGAGAAAAGGGCCAGGAAATCGAGCTCCGCGGTCTCGAAAACGCGGTCGAGCACCAGCGTGCCGTGCACCTTCGGCGCCAGCACGGCATCCATGTCCTGCAGCGTCTTCATCGGAATGAGGTCGTCCTTGACGACGCCGGCCGTGTGCAGCACACCGTTGATCGGCCCGAATGCCGCCTCGGCCTTGGCGCGCGCGGCGGTCATGTCGTCCACGCTCGTCACATCGGCCTTCAACGTCAGGATCCGTGCTCCGCGCTCCAGGAGCGGCGCGATGGCGCGGATGGCGCGCACGATCGAGTCCGTTTCCGGCAAGAGCCGGAGATAGAGCGGCCACTGCTCCCGCTCCGGCAGCGGGTTGCGTCCGACGAGAATGATCGCGGCGTCGTATCGGTCGACGAGATCGGTGGCGAGCGTCAGAGCGATATCGCCGAGGCCGCCCGTCAGCATGTAGACGCCGCGCGTACGGAAGGAGACGCGCGGGGCCGCGCGTTCGGCAAGGGAGAGCCGGCGCGTGTCGCGCCGCCACCGCTTTCCATTACGATAGGCAATCATCTCGCTGGACGGATTCGAGGTCAGGTCGTCCCACAGAAGAGCCGCCTCGTCCGACTGGGGCGCGAGGGGCGCGGACCGGCCGATTGCCCAGCGTGGCCGGGCAGCCGGAGCCACCTGTCCGTCGTTGAGGTCGATGAGGCGGATGGTGATCCCGGGATATTCCTTGGGGATCACGAGCGCGGGGCCGAGGATCAGCGCCTTTTCCGGATAGGGCAGGTCTTCCGACCCTACCGACTGCATGCCGGTGGTCACGACGTCCATGTGCATCGCATCGGCCATGCCGACGGCGTCGAGCGCCCGAACCAGCGAGAACAGGCTGAGGAAGCCGGAATCCTGATGGGCAAGGAACCGGTCCGCCCCCATGCGGATCGTGCTCATCGGCGAGACCAGGAGGGCGTGGAGGATGCGTGTCGGCCGATACCCGTCCTCCTTGATCGCGTCCAGCAGGCGTCGATAGGCCTCCTCGCCATCTTCGACGCACAGGCCGTACTCGGTCGCGGAGAACCGGGCAAAGGCGTCGGCGCGCCGGACGGTGATGACCGTATGGCCGAGGCCGCGCAGCCGCTCCAGCGCGGCCGTGGTCGTCGCCGCACCGTCCGTCAGGGCGAGCCAGCAGCTCGTCTCAGGCTCTGCGAGAGGTTCGGCATAGGTCGGCTTCCAGACCGGCTCGAAACCCCAATCGGCCATGTCGTCCTGCCGCTGAAGCTTCGGCTCGGCGCGGGTTTCGGCCGGAGCCGCCCGTTCGATGAAGTAGCGCTTGTGCTGGAAGGCATAGGTGGGCAGGGACACGTGGCGCGCGCTCAGCCCCGCCGCCGGATCGACATCGAGACCCACCGCCCAGAGACGGCCAAGGGCCGAGAGGAAGGAGAGATCGTCGGCGATCTCTTCGGCCGGGTGCGGCAGGCTGTTGATGACCTGATTGGCGGCAATCCCCGCCTGGAGCTTGGCCATCGACGACAGGACACGACCCGGCCCGACTTCGAGATAGATGTGCTGGGGGTTTTGCGCCAGCAGAGCCAGGCCGGCTGAAAACTGGACGGTCGACCGCAGGTGGCGCACCCAATAGAGCGGATCGCGCGCTTCGCTTTCCGTCAGCCAGGTCCCGGTTACGTTGGAAAGAATCGGAATGGCTGGGGCGGACAAGGCAATCGTGCGCAGAAAGGCTTCGAACTCCGCCAGGATGCCGTCGAGCATGTGCGAATGCGCGGCAATGTCGATCGGCACGCGGTTGCAGTCGATGTCGCGCGCGGCCAGCACTGCCTGGAAACGCGACAGCGCCTCGTCCGCGCCCGACACGACGCAAAGCCCCGGCGCATTCACGGAGGCAAGGCTGAGATCGCCCGGCATCAGCGGCTGCAACGCATCCACTGGCATCGACACGGCCAGCATGCCGCCACGCGGCACGGTTTCGAACAAGCGGCCGCGCAGGTGCACCAGGCGCACCATGTCCCGGAAACTCATGACCCCCGCAATGCAGGCGGCGGCGTTCTCGCCCATGGAATGGCCGAGCAGGGCGCCCGGCTTCACGCCCTTCGACATCCACAACCGCGCGAGCGCCACCTCGAGAATGGCGATCGCCGGAAGCTGGATCGAGGGCGGTTGAAGGGCCGCGTCCGCTTCGGCGCGCGTCCCTTCCTTGAAGAGCCAGGCGCCGCGGATGCGCTGCGCCGTTTCGAGCGACAGATAGCCGAGGCCTTCTTCGACCCAGCCGCGGAATTCCGCCTGTGAGCGATGCAGCTCCCGCGCCATGCCGGCATATTGCGCGCCGCCGCCGGGCAGAAGGAAGACCACGGGCCCTGGCGTCGCGACCACATCGTGGATCACCAGCCGGCGCGGATCGGCCGCCCGCAGGGCGGCGATCGCATCCGCGCGATCGCGCGCGGCGAGAACGGCGCGACGATCGAAGGGCCGGCGCCGCTTGGCGAGCGTATAGGCTGCATCGTCGAGCCGAAGTTCGGGGTGGATCTCAAACGCGTCGGCGAGCCTCTGCGCGTTTGCGATCACCGCCTCGCGGCTGCGCCCGGACAGAGGCAGCAGGATCGCCTGATCCTCGCCGCTTTTTGCAACCGGGAGGGGCTCATACGCCTCGAGAATGGCATGCGCATTCGTTCCGCCGACGCCGAGCGAATTGACGGCGGCGCGGCGGCGGCCGCTTGCCTGCGGCCAGGGCAGCAGCCGGTCGGCGACGCGGAAGGGGCCCTTGTCGAAGGGGATGGCCGGGTTCGGCTTTTCGAAGCCGAGCGTCGGCGGGATCTGGCCATGCTTGAGGGCCAGCACCGTCTTGATCAGGCTGACGACGCCGGCCGCCGTGTCCAGATGGCCGATATTGCTCTTGACCGACCCGACATAGCAGCGGCTGTTCGCCCCGCCCGACTGGCGGAACGCCTCGGTCAGCGCCTGGATTTCGATCGGGTCGCCCAGATAGGTGCCCGTGCCATGGCATTCGACATAGTGGATCGTATCGGCGGAGATGCCGGCCATGCCCATGGCCTCGATCGCCGCACTGGCCTGGCCCGTGACGCTCGGTGCCAGATAGCCGGACTTCTGACCGCCATCATTGTTGACGGCCGTGGCCTTGATGACCGCGTGGATCACGTCACCGTCGGCGACGGCATCGGCCAAGCGCTTGAGCACCACCACGCCGGCGCCGCTGCCGAAGATGGTGCCGGCGGCCCGATGGTCAAACGGCCGGCAATGGCCGTCGGGAGAAAGGATCTCGCCTTCCTGGGCAAGATAGCCGCGGCGGTGCGGCTGTTCAATGGTGACGCCGCCGGCCAGCGCCGCGTCACATTCGCCGTTGAGCAGGCTCTGGCAGGCCTGATGCACTGCGACGAGCGAGGTGGAGCAGGCAGTCTGGACGGTCACGCTCGGGCCGCGCAGGTCGAAGGCGAAGGAGACGCGCGTCGCCAGAAAATCCTTGTCGTTGCCGGTGTGGCGCAGCAGGAACATGCCGACATCGTCGACCAGTTGCTTCTGGCTGCAGAGATTGAAGTAGAAGTAGCTGCCCATGCCGCAGCCGGCAAAAACGCCGATCGGCCCGTCCTGCCTGTCCGCCACCAGACCGGCATCTTCCATCGCCGACCAGGCGCATTCCAGGAAGTGGCGATGCTGCGGATCCATGATCGCGGCATCTTTCGGGCTCATGCCAAAGAAATCGGCGTCGAACATTTCCATGTCGGGCAGTTCGGCCGTGCGCGCAACATAGTTCGGCCGGTCGATCAGCTCCGCCGCCTCGCCACTCGCCTCGAGCTCCTCGCGCGAGAGGGTCCGGACGGACTCCACGCCCTCTTTGAGGTTGTGCCAAAACGCATCCGGCGTCGACGCGCCGGGGACGCGCAGCGCCATGCCAACGATCGCAATATCACTGGGCGAGGCATCATCCATAGGACCGGCCATCATTCACCTACGCAATTACAGAATTTACATCGAAAACAGGTAATTAAAGTTTTATATTAAAGCCGCTCTACGTCAGCTCTCAAGAAATTATTCTTTTTTTCATGGAGCGCAATCGAAAGGTTACACCGTTAGCCATTTTTCAAGGGAGCTGTGCTTTCCGCACCTCAAAATTGCGCCGTCATATTGACGTCCGGCGGGAAACCGTCATTCACTCCTGCAATATTCCATTCATTCTATCTCGGCATTCCGGGGGTTAAGTCGTGTTCAGTTGCGTAATCATTGGCGAGCAGTGGCTCGTGGCCGAATGCGGCGAAATCCTCCTGAGGCGGGGCCACCGGATCGAGCAGGTTCTTTCCTCCAATCCGCGGCTGCAGGAATGGGCGCGTTCCCATGATCTCCCCGTTCGGGACTGGGCGCGCAAGGCTGGTAACCCGCTGCCGGACACCGGCTTCGACTGGCTCTTCAGCATCTCCAACCTGCGGATCATTCCGGACGACATGGTTGCCCGCGCTCGGCAGGGCGCCATCAACTTTCACGATGGGCCATTGCCTTGGCTCGCCGGCCTGAACACGCCGTCCTGGGCCATCCTCGAAGGCCGCGAAGACCACGGCGTGACCTGGCATCGCATCGCCGGCGGCATTGACGAGGGCGGCATCTGCGCGCGCGCCGTTTTCCCGATCCAGCCCGACGACACGGCGTTCACCCTGAACAGCCGCTGCTTCGAGGCGGGGATCCGCAGTTTCGCCGAGGTTGTCGACGGGATCGAGAGCGGCACGCTGGCCGATACGCCGCAGGATTTTTCCGAGCGCCGCTATTATGCGCGCGACCGCCGGCCGGACGCCGCAGGCATCCTCGATTTCGGCAAGCCTTCCGAGGAGTTGGACCGGCTCGTCCGGGCGCTCGATTTCGGGGTCGGCTATCGTAATCCGCTCGTTACGCCAAAGATCGTCACGCCGGGCGGTACCTACCGTGTCGTGCGGCTGGAGTGCGGGGAGCCGACCGTTCTCCCGCCCGGATCTGTGGCCTCGGTGACTGGCGCCCGTCTGACCGTCGCGGCTGCAGACCACCTGGTCACCCTGGAGCTTGCTGGCCTTGGCGGGAAGCTGCCGGCCGATCTTACCGCCGTGGTCAAGGCAGGCGACCGTCTTCCGGTGCTTTCCGAGGCCGATCGGTCCCGCATCACGGCCCTGATCGCCGATGCGGTCGCGGAGGAGGGACGGTTCCGTCGCAAGCTTCTCGATGCGCGCGACCTGACGCTCGCCGATTTCCGCGAGGCCGGCGAAAGGCGGGCGGTACGAACCCTTCCGCTGCGGTTTGCCGAGCGCGGGTCGGCGAGCGCACGCGCTGGAGCCGTGGCGGCGCTGCTGTTCCGCCTTTCCGGGGAGGGCGACTTCAGCCTCGCCTATTCCGATCCGGCCCTCGATGCCGTCGCCAGCGGCAGTGCCGGAACGCTCTCGTCCGAACTGCCCCTTCGCATGGTGTTGACGGCGGAGACCGCCGTCTCTGCGCTCGCATCGTCCCTGGAGGGTCATCTCGCCGACCTCGGTCGCGGCAAGTCCTATCCGGTCGATCTGCCATTGCGTCTGCCGGAGCTTTCCGAGAAAGCCTCGACGTCCACGCTCTCGGTCGGCCTGCGCGTCGGGCAGGCGCGGTCGGAGGAGGCGCTGCCGGTTGGCCGCATTCTCGAATTTGTGCTGTTGCCCCAGGAGGGCGGCGGGGACCATCTCGTCTATGATGCCACCCGTCTGTCCGACGAGAGTGCGCAGGCCTATGTCGACGCCCTGGCGGCGCTGTCCGCCTCGCTCCTCGCCAAGGACCAGCCGCTCGGCGATCTGCGGCTGATGACGGAGGACGACGAGCGGCGACTGCTGATCGAGTGGAACGCCTCGGCGCGTGACTATGACACCGCTGCCTGCGTGCACCACCTCTTCGAGCGGCAGGTGCGGCGCACCCCCGATGCCGTGGCGGTCGCCATGGGCAGCGACAGCCTCACCTATGCCGCGCTCGATGCCCGGGCGGAGGAGATCGCCGAGGCGCTCGTCGATCTCGGCGCCGGACCGGATGCGATTGTCGGCCTCTATCTGTCCCGCTCGCCGGACATGGTGGCGGCCATGCTGGCGATCCACAAGGCCGGGGCCGCCTATCTCCCGCTCGATCCGAATTTTCCGGTCGATCGGCTGGCCTATATGCTGGAGGATAGCGGCGCGCGGATCGTCGTCACCGATCTCGACCATCGCCGCGCTCTGGCAGCCAAGGATGTGACGGCGCTTTGCGTCGACAGCCTGCCGCCGCGCTCGGAGGCGGTGCGCGCCGTCCGTCCCGCGGCCACTGCCGTCAATCTCGCCTATGTCATCTACACCTCGGGCTCCACCGGCCGGCCGAAGGGCGTGATGGTGGAACACCGCAATGCGGTCAATTTCTTCGCCGGCATGGACGACCGGATCGCAGTGCCGGAAGACCGGCAGCCTGTCTGGCTGGCGGTCACCAGCCTGTCCTTCGACATTTCCGTGCTCGAGCTTCTTTGGACGCTGACCCGCGGGTTCAAGGTTGTGATCTTCGAATCCGAGGCTTCGCGTCTGGTTGCCGAAGGCGAGATGTCCCGCAGCCGTGCGGCCGCGCGGGAAATGGATTTCGGCCTGTTCTTCTGGGGTGCGGACGACGCGAAGAGCGACGACAAATACAGCCTTCTTTTAAAGAGCGCGCAGTTTGCCGATACGCACGGCTTCGACTCGATCTGGGTGCCCGAGCGGCATTTCCACGCGTTCGGCGGCCCCTATCCGAACCCGGCCGTGGCCGCTGCCGCTCTGGCCGTGACCACGCGGACGCTGAAGATCCGCGCCGGAAGCTGCGTGCTACCGCTCCATCATCCGGCCCGCGTGGCGGAGGAATGGGCGATGATCGACAATCTGAGCGCCGGCCGCGTGGCGATCGCCTTCGCCTCCGGCTGGATGCCGGAAGACTTCATTCTGCGGCCGGAAAACGCCGTTCCCCGCAACAAGCAGGCGATGCTGCGCGACATCGATGTCGTCAAGCGCCTCTGGCGTGGCGAGGCGGTGGAGTTCGACCTTTCGCCGGACAAGAAGGTCGCCGTCACCACGCAGCCGCGCCCGGTGCAGGCGGAACTGCCGATCTGGCTCACCACCGCCGGCAATATCGAGACCTATCGCGAGGCCGGCAGGCTTGGGGCCAATATCCTGACCCACCTGCTCGGCCAGTCGATCGCGGAGCTTTCCGACAAGATCAAGGCCTATCGCGAAAGCCTCGCCGCGCATGGCTTCGATCCGAAAGCGCATACGGTGACGCTGATGCTGCATACCCATCTTGGCGAGGATCGCGAGGTGGTGAAGGCACAGGCGCGCGGGCCGATGACCTCCTATCTGCGCAGCGCCACGGCGCTCATCAAGAACTACGCCTGGGTCTTCCCGGCCTTCAAGCGTCCGGAGGGGGTGGCGGAGCCCTCGGGCCTCGAGCTTCAGTCGCTCTCGGAGGCGGATCTGGAGGCGATCCTCGAATTCGCCTTCCTGCGCTATTTCGAGGACAGCGGCCTGTTCGGCACGGTGGATGATGGGCTGCGGCGGATCGAGCAGGTCTCCGAAGCCGGCGTCGATGACATCGCCTGCCTGGTCGATTTCGGCTTGGCGAATGCCACGGTCGAAACCGGTCTCGTGCACCTCGCCGACCTCATCCAGCGGCAGGCGCGTGCGGCATCGCGGGCGCATCAGCCCTCGCAGCGGCAGGGCTTTGCGGATGCCGTGCGGGCGCATGGCGTGACGCATCTGCAGTGCACGCCCTCCATGGCGCGCATGTTCCTGCTGGATGCCGACAATCGGGCCGCTCTTTCCTCGATCGAGCATCTGTTCATCGGCGGCGAAGCCTTCCCGGCTGCTCTTGTCGAGGAGCTGAAGGCCGCGACCTCGGCGCATATTCTCAACATGTACGGCCCGACCGAAACGACCATCTGGTCGGCGACCGCGGTCGCCGAGAGCACCGGCAGCGTCGTGCCGCTCGGCCGGCCGATCGCCAACACCCAGCTCTATGTTCTGGATGCCGATGAGCGGCCGGTGCCGCCGCTGCAGCCGGGCGAGCTCTGCATCGGCGGCGATGGCGTCACGCGCGGCTATCTCAACCGGCCGGAGCTGACGGCCGAGCGGTTCCGGACGAACCCGTTCGCCCCAGGGCGCTATTACCGCACGGGCGATCTGGTGCGCTTCGACCGCGAGGGCACGTTGCACTTCCTCGGGCGCATCGACCATCAGGTAAAGATTCGCGGCTATCGGATCGAGCTCGGCGAGATCGAGGCGGCGTTAAGCAGCCAGGACGGGGTCGCCGAGGCGGTCGTCATGCTGCGCGAGGACCGCGCCGGCGATGCGCGGCTGGTGGCCTATCTCCGCGCCTCGGGCGGCAAGGCGGACGAGGCGGCGATCGACGCGGCGCTGCGCGAGTCCCTGCCCGATTACATGGTGCCCGCGCATTATGTCTGGCTCGAGGCTTTCCCGCTGACGCCGAATGCCAAGGTCGACCGCAAGGCGCTGCCCGCGGTGAAGGCCGCCGCTGCACCGGCGCCGGCCGCGTACACGCCGCCGGGCACGATCATGGAACGCGAGATCGCCGAGGTTTTCCGCCGCGTCCTCGGCCTGGAGCAGATTAGCATTTCGGACAATTTCTTCGCGCTCGGCGGGCATTCCCTGCTTGCCGTGCGGGCGCATGGCGAGTTGAAGGCCCGGATTGCGCCGGATTCCACCATCACCGATCTGTTCCAATATCCCTCCGTTGCGGCCTTGGCCGGCCACTGGAGCCAGCGCGACGGGCTGCAGCAGCAGCTCAGCAGCGTCTCCGACCGCGCCTCGCGGCGGCGCGCCATGCTGGAGGGCCGGCGCGGTGGCCGTCTCGACGGCTGAGGGCAGGTTCGGCGCGCAGGCGCTGCAGCGCCTTATGGCGGAGTCGTGCGATGCGCAGCCGGGGCCGGGAACGGCCCTGGCAATCCTTGCTGAGGTCGATCGTCCCGCTGAAGCCTGGACCGGGTTTTCGGCGTTCGAGTGCGAAGCCATGGCGCGCCTTCGCCGCCCGGATGATCGGGCTGCCTATGCCATGGCGCATGGGCTGCTGAGACGCGCCGTCCTGCGCTTGATGGGAGAACCCGGAAAGGCGCTTACGCTCGCCTATGCGCCGGGCGGCCGACCTTTCCTGGCTGGATACGAGGCTCTGTCAGTCTCTCTGTCCCATGCCCGGTCGCACGTCGCGGTGGCAATCGGTTGGGATGTGGCGGTCGGGATCGATGTCGAGCCGCTGTCGGGAGGCGCGCCGGATGGCGGCGTGATGGAGGAGGCGCTGACCGCCAGGGAACGCGCGCTGGTCGACACAGCGGGGGCAGGGGAGGCGCAGGAGCGCTGTTTCCTGCGTCTCTGGACGGCGAAGGAGGCGATCCTGAAGGCCAATGGCCTCGGACTTCCCGCCGGCCTGCAGCAGGTGTGCTTGGCCGACGGCTATGATCGTCCGCGGATCACGCTGCCGGATGCGCTCGATTTGCAGGTCGCCCTCTTCGAGCCGGCCGGTGCTGTCTGTGTTTTGGCTGTTGAGAGAAATATCAAGCAGCTGATTGTCGAGCACCGACCTGTTCCTTGAGCCACCGGGCGTGCACGTCGCCGAGCTCCCTCAAGAAGACGATATGCTGGCGGAATTCGCGAATGATGAAGCGCTGCATCAGCTCGTCATAGATGTTCTTCTTCTGCGAGCGATGCTTGTAGGGCGCCAGATAGAGAGACACCGGGCCCTTGCGGCGCGGAAGGCTGTATTTTGACGTCCCGGTGCGATGATCGACGAGCGGTGTGCCGTCATGCCAGAAATGGCGCGTGACGATGGCATTATAGCGCTTGCACGGTGGCGCCAGCAGGTAGGGGGCGTCGAAGGCGCGAAGGCCGAGATAGAACGTATCCTTGTCGCCCATGACATGGTCATACCAGAAGGTGCTGTGGTTGTTTAGCCATTGGGTCATGTAGAAGCTGCGCCAGTGACGGACCTTGTCCAGCGCGAAGATGCCTGTCTCGAATTCCGTATCGCCGCGATAGGCGATCCCGGTCAGGTCCCAGATGGTTCCCTCCTCCGTCATCTTGTAATGCTTGTTGTCCGGCCAGAAGAGTGCGCCGTGGCTTTCGTATTCCTTGGACTCGAGGATGAAGCTGAGATCACGAAGCGGGAAGCAATCTGCGTCGAGGAACAGGACGTGACGGAAGCGACTGCTCATCAACGCCGCCGGCTTGATCGGCCAGCCGCGCAATTCCTTGACCGGTCGGCCGGGGTAATAGGGTGTCACGTCGTTGAGGGCGACATTCCACGGCTCGAAGGCCATGGCTGCCCAGTCGGGCATCTCGTCCGGTCCTGCGTACCAGATCTCGATCGGGAGAGTGACACCCTTGTCGCGCAGCAGACGAACGACTGTGTAGGCGCTCGGCACGAACGGTCCTCCGGCGCAGATCACGATGCCGGAGCCGGAATAGGGTGGAGCCGGAGGGATATTGGCCGCCGCCGCCTCGAATGTGGCACGCGCGGTCGCGAGTGTGATGGTATCATCGCTCATTGAGCCAACTCCGAACAAGATTCACTCAAGCTGGCGGCTTCCGACAGGGAAAGCCGCGTCCACACCGGCCGACACGCTGGCACAGACACGTGATCGTTGACAACCAGATTCATGCTTGCGAACGCATGATGAATGGCCGTACTGTCAATATCTATTTCGATTATTTGATGTTTTGCTTTTATGCTCGTCCGTTCAGTCGTGATCCGATCCTGCGCGGCCTGGTCCGCCCAAGGTGGGCCTGCGCTTCGCGTTGGTCTGGTTTTCTTATCGCTAATATTTTCCTATCTGTCCATCGTGCCGCGCCTCGCTGCCGCTGCGGACGGGCTGCGCGTCGAGGAGATCACCATTGCTGCGCCGGATATCCTGGCGGTCGAGCTGCGTGAGCCCGCCTACAGCCGCGGGCGCATCGTCACGCTGCCGACGCCGGTGTCCTCCCCCGCCGGAAGCTGGATCGACAGCGCACAGGGCTATGGCATGGTCATCGGGCCGAAGCGCGATCATCTGCGCCTCCCCGACACGCCGCCGTCGATCCGCCTCGACCGCGCTGCGGCCGATGACGCCTCCGCCTATGGCCCAATCGGCGGCCATAAGGTCATTGACGTCTTCCGGAAATCAGTTCCCTACGATTCGGGCTTCTACAGCGAAGGCGGTGCGTCGCGCACCGGGGCGAGCTTCAAGCACTATCTCTACCTCCAGCTCGACGGGCCGCTGGAGCCCGGCACCTATTCGATTGCCTGGCCGCGGCAGATGCTGCCGCCAGCCGCTTTCACCTACGACCCTGCCGCAACACGCGCCATCGCGCTGCGCACCACCCAGGTCGGCCATACGGCAGGCGATGTCGCGAAGACCGCCTTCCTCAGCCTTTGGCTGCCCGGCGGCCCGGAGGACGGCGCGGTCGACTTTCGGCGCTATGGGCTCGATCGCTTCCGTGTGGTCGACGCGTCGGGCAAGGCTGTCTTCGAGGGTGCGATCACGCTGCGCAAGGGACCGAAGGATCCCGAGCCAGGCAATGGCGTTGCCGAGCCGCTCGGCGACTATACCCATGTTCGCAGTCCGCGTGTTGCCGTTCGCGGTATCGAACAGACGGATCCGGTGCGCATTCTTGCGCCGGGCCACGGGTTCAAGGCGGGTGACCGGATCGCTCTCGAAGGGATTGGCGGCGATCAGGACGCCGGCGCCACCTTCGCGACCGTGGCCGACGCGACACCCGATGATTTTGCTCTGTCCGACGTGAAAGGGCCGATCGCAAGCGCCTTCGACGGCGAGGGCACGGCGACGCTGGCCTATTCCAGTGGTCGATCCGGCACCTATGTCTTCGAACTCGACTATTCGCGCTTCACGCCTGCTGCCTCCGGAATTTATCGAATCGCCATTCCGGGCCTCGGTGTTTCCGATCCGATCGCCATTTCTCCCGAGACCTGGTTCGACCTCGGGGCCTTGTCGCTGGCCGGGCTCTACAACCATCGCAGCGGGATCGCTCTCGATGGACGCTTCGGCTATACGCGGCCGGCAGCGTTTCGTCCGGGGCCGGGTCTGACGATCCACCAGAGCCGTCTGCCTCTCGCCTGGTCGCAGGAATTCGGCGGACCTCTCTCCCTCGAAAAAGGGGCAGAAGCCGGCTGGATCACTGAAGAGGCCGCGCCCGAGACCTACTGGGGCGGCTATATGGACGCCGGCGATTGGGACCGGCGGATCCAGCATGTCGAGATCGCCTCGCTGTTGCTGGATGTCTTCGAATGGATGCCGGAGGCGATGCGCGAGCGGCGCGTCAAGGTCCCGCAATCGTCCGAGGTGCTCGACGATCCGGCCTACAAGGCAGCCGGAGACCTGCCGGATCTGATCAATGAGGCCCTCTGGCCCATGGACTTCTTTCGCCGGCTGCAGGCGCCCGATGGCAGCATTCACGGCGGCATCGAAAGCGCGAGCTTTCCTTTGCTTGGTGAGCCAAGCTATCTCGAGCATCAGGCCGTCTTCGCCTACGCGCCGGATGTGGTCTCGACCTTCAAATATGCCGCCGTCGCCGCCCGTCTTGCGCGTGTTCTGACCGAGATCGGCAAGACCGAGCTCGCCGATCTCTACGCAACAAGCGCGCGCGCCGCCTGGAAGGCCGGCGAGGCCGGCTTTGCCGATCCCGACCGCTTCTACGCTGCGGCCATCGCGGCGGGGGAGGAAACCGGGCTTTTCGCCGAAACGCCGTGGGAAACGCTGAAGGAGACACTGCAGAAGAACGCCGGCGAATATCGCGCGACGGCAGCAGCGTCGCTCTTCCGGCTGACCGGGGAGGCAGAGTTCAAGACGGTGTTCGAAACGGCGGTCTCCGGCGGCTTGTCGATCTACGCCCACACGGCGGATGGTGCCTGGGACTATCTCTCTAGCCCCGGTGGCGATCTGACGCTGCAGGGGCGGCTGCGTCAGCAGTTCCTGGAC
The DNA here is from genome assembly GCF_034720595.1 of Rhizobium sp. CC-YZS058. Taxonomy (NCBI): domain Bacteria; kingdom Pseudomonadati; phylum Pseudomonadota; class Alphaproteobacteria; order Hyphomicrobiales; family Rhizobiaceae; genus Rhizobium; species Rhizobium sp. CC-YZS058. The sequence continues at coordinate 321,793 of NZ_JAYESJ010000003.1, forward strand.
GAAGCGCGCATGGTCAGCAAGGCGCAGGACGCACTGGCCTATCCAAGCATGAAGCATCCCGGCGCGCCCGCCGGCTGGGGTCAAGGCACGGCGCCCGATTACAATATGGTGCAGCTCTTCATGCGAGCCTATCGGCTGCAGCCGGACGATCAGCTCCTGCGCATCATGGAACAGACCTCCGCCGTCATCCTCGGCGCGAATCAGGTGGGCCTCAGCTTCACCACCGGCGCAGGAACCCGCCAGATCCTGCATCCCCTGCAAGAGGATCACCGCGCCATGGGCGTGGCGGCGCCGCGCGGCATCACGGTCTATGGGTTCGGCCCCCAGAGCCAGGCCGCCTATGGCTGGGTCTTCGGCCCCCCATGGTCGCCTCTGCCGGAATCGGGCACGGACGAGGACGCCGCGGCCCGCCGCATCTTCCCGCCGCGCTTCTCCATGCCCTATCTCGAATTTCTCATCGAGCATCCCGGCGTCATCATGCAGCAGGAATATACCGTCCAGCAGCCGATCGCCACGACGGCCGCCCTGTGGTTCTTCCTCGCCATCGCCGAATCGAATCGCACGCCGCGGTAAAAATCAGTCTCATCGCGCGACGACTGAATCATGTCAGCGTGTCGGTCGACCGGGTGAGCGATGGCGACGCGCTCGGCCGCAGCGAGGTCGAACCTCCTGTTGCCCTACCGTGCCTGATCGAGCCGTTGTGTCAGAATGCGAAGCTTGGCTTCGACGCGCGTTTCAGGGTCCAATTGTAGATCGCGAGGATCTGCTGTGCCTTGGCGTCCCAGGTAAAGGTGCTGGCGATTCGCGCGATTGCCCCGCGGCTCAGATGCTCGAGGCGGGTCGGCTCTGCAAGAAGCCCGGCGAGCGCAGCCTCGAAGCCGTCGACGAGGCTTTGCCGGTCGGTAAAGGGAACCGCGATGCCGGATTGCGGATCGATCAGCTCCGCCGGCCCCCCGTAACGCGCCACCACCGGCACCATGCCGAGCGCCATGGCCTCCAGCACCACCCCGCCGCCGAACTCGCGAATGCTGGGCAAGGCGAGGCAGTGACATCCGGCGAGCCGGGCCGCCAGCGCGTCATGCTGCACCCAGCCCGCGAAGGTGACATGGGCAGCGAGCCCGCGCGCCGCCACCAGCGCCTCCAGCTCCTCGCGCTGTGGACCATCGCCGATGATGAGGATCTCGACCTGCCGGTTTCGGCAAAACGCCTCGGCCGCCTCGATCAAGATATCAGCGCCCTTATAGGGCACCAACCGCCCGACAAAGGCGAGGCGCAGCGGCCCGCTGTCCAGAGGCCGCACGCGCGGCTGAAACCGGGCGGGATCGACCCCGTTCTCGGGAATGAGATAGGCACGATCAGCCAGAGTGGTCGGAAGTTCCGACAGGGTGTGGCAGGAGCCGGCGATGATCGCCGCCGCATCGTGGCGCGTCGCCTTGTAGGCCGGCATCAGCTGATAGGCCTTGCGCAGCGGTGCGAGCCATTCGCGCTCCTTGCGGCGCACGCCGTCAAATGCTTTCGGCCAGGGAAGGCCGCCGTTCAGCGGCCCGATCACGAAGGGAATGCCGAGACGGCGAAGCTTGCGGGCCAGCAGGCTCTGGCTTGTCGGGCTGAGCGGGGTGATTCGATGGACAAGATCGAACTCGCCGGCAGACAGCCGGCCGCGGAATTGACGCCACACCGCCTGCTCGAAGCTGTAATAGGCGAGCGCCTCCATGGCTGTGACGATCGTCCAGCCCTTTCCGCTTCCGCCGCGCAGGACATCGGCCAGCCGGTTCGTGCGCCGCGCCACATGTTCGTTGTCGATCGCGACGAAATCGGTGCCTTCAACGAGACCCTGCCGCAGAAAGGCGTCACGGTTGCGCACCTGCGTCACGATGAGAACATCCGCATGGCGTCGAAGCGCAGTCGACAGGCTCCAGCCGATCAGCGGGACGCTGGTCCATTCCGGATTGGCCGCCTCCGCGATGACGAGGACGCGCGGTTTGGCGCGGTCGGCAGCGCCGTTGTCGCCATGGTTGCGTTTCGCACCGTCCCTTATCGCGTGCATCGGCGGCTAACGCCGGCCGCGAACGGTCTTGACCACTTCTGCGCCCATCAGCCGCAGCAGGGGAGCAACGGTCGAGGCATAGCGCTTGAACAGGCGGCGGGGGTCGTTGGCCATGCGAAACAGCCATTCGAAGCCGGATCCACGCAGCACATGCGGCGCCCGCTTCTGCATGCCGACCAGGAACTCGATCGATGCGCCACAGCAGACCGCCAGGCCGCGCGCCTCGGGATGCGTCGTCAGCCCGCAAGCAATCCGTTCGGACTGCGGGGAGCCGACGGCGATGAAGGTGAAGCGCGAAGGTTCGCAGGCAATGAAGTCGATGCAGGCTTCCATGGCATCCGGATTGCAGGCGAGGTTCTGCGGCGGCACCATGGTTCGAAACGAGACATGCGGAAAAGTCTGCATCGCACGATCGGCCACCTGCTGGTTGGCGACGATCAGGGTCACCCGGTCACCATCGCGAATGACCTCGCGAAACATCGCTTCGGTCAGGTCCGATCCGGTGACGATCGGCAGATCAACCCACAGCAGAAGGGCAAATGCGGAGATCGGCGCGCTGTCGCACAGTGAAAGCCAGGCCTTGCTATAGTATTCGCGAAGTGAAGAATCGCGGTTGAGCCGCACGACGTGGTCGACATTGGGCGTAACGATATATTTGAAAGGCGATGTTTCGTCGATCGTGCGGATTCTCTCCAGCACTTCTTCGAAGGCCAGCGGGTCGAACGGCGCGTTAAGAAAATCCGACCGCTCGCGGCTCGCCGGGACCGACAGATTATAACTCACAAGGGTCATGAGGGTTCGACTCCCGGCATAAAATCATTAAATTTTGAATAATAGAAATAAGACGGCGATTGTTTTATCTAGAAACGCCAATTAACTATTTTTTACAAGCGGAAAATGAGGATTGCGCACCGAAAACAGGGGGATTCGCGCTCCCACTTCCTCACGCTTGAGTGATCGCGCCCTTACCGCCATTCCCTATGGTCAAACAAGCCGTAAACAGGCATGGTGGATGGGGTTGCAGGGCCTCGCTCGGCCGGGAATCATGCCTCCCATCGCAGGCTGGTTGGCGACTCAGTGGGCCGTATTTTATTTCATTCTTCTACTTGAATTGTTGTTGCGCGCGTTATTTTGCGGAGGTTGTCATGGGTTTCATCTTGTTCTGTCTTTGGGTCGTGGCCATTCTTATCTCGATTCCGGCCCTGATCTACGGCCTCGAGATCGCCATGTCCTTCCTTCGCCGCTCATCCGAACAACCTGTCGGCGAGCGTCCGGCTGCCGCGATCATCGTGCCCGCTCATGACGAGGAGGGTGGGATTCGTGAAACGGTTCAGGGCATCCGCAAACAGATGCGTGCGGGAGACCGTCTGTTGGTGGTGGCTGACAATTGCCGCGACCGCACGGCCGAGATTGCCCGCGACGCCGGCGCCGAAGTGGTGGAGCGCTTCGATGACGTTTTGCGTGGCAAGGGCTATGCACTCGATGCCGGGCTGCGCACCATGGCGCTCGCAAATCTCCCCTATGTCGTCTTTATCGATGCCGATTGCTGGCTCGAAGAAGGCGCGCTCGATGCCTTGCTGGAGGCCTCGCACCAGCGCAACGGCGCGGTGCAAGGTGTCAATCTGATGATCGCGCCGCCGGACGCCGACATCAAGATGCGCGTCGCCGAACTTGCCTTCCTCATCAAGAACAAGGTGCGCCCGCTCGGGCTGGCCCGGCTCGGGCTCGGTTGCCATTTGACCGGCAGCGCCATGGCGATCCCCACGCCGCTGATCAACCAGGCCACGGTCGCCAATGGCAATCTGGTCGAGGACATGAAGCTCGGCCTCGATCTCGCCGAGATGGGCCGCCTGCCGACATTTTGCGAGGGGTCGAGGGTCTTCAGCTATTTTCCGCATACGAAGAAGGGCCGCACGACGCAGCGTCAGCGCTGGGAAAGCGGGCACCTGGCGCTGATTGCCAAGGCGCTGCGTCATCTGGCGGCGCCGGGCATCCTCGCGCGCCCGAAGGCCGTGCTGTTCATTCTCGACCTCGTCATTCCACCGCTGAGCTTGCTCCTCGTCCTTTTGACCCTTTCCATGCTCGCGATCCTGGCCGTCACCGTTTCCCTCGGTCTGTCGCACGGGCCGGTCCTGCTGCTCGGCGCCTCGCTTCTCTGGTTCCTCGCAATGACGATCGTCGCCTGGCTCGGCTATGGGCTGACCGTGCTGCCCGTCCGCTCGGCCTTGCAGGTCGTCCCCTACATCTTCGGCAAGCTCCCCCTGTACCTCGCCACGTTACGCGGTCGCAAAGAACTCGCCTGGATCCGCACCGACCGCTCCAAGGAGCAGGACCGGGCATAGGGCGAACGGCTCGCCCATGTCACCTCGGTCTCGCCTGCTCAAGGGGAGGTCGGGACCCGGAGCAGCCAGGCTACTTCTTGTTTTTGCTCTGTTCGGCTTCACGCTGCTGCCCAACAGTCCCACTCTCCTTGTAAGCGGTTCGGACCATGGTCCGACCTGGCAGCGCAATGGTCTGCGGGACGTTTTCCGCGAAACGGGAAGGCGGCAAGGTCTCACTCGTCAAGTCCGGGAGCAGGTCCCGGCTGGTCCCGACGAACGGGATCTTGCGAGGAGAGACACCATGACCACGAAGCATCTTTTTCTGAGCGCCACCACGGGCATCGCCATGTTCGGGTTCGCGCTGTCGGCCGAGGCTGCCCTGATGCCGTCGACCACCCCGAGCCTTTCAACGATGACCGTTGGCGCTCAGATCCTTGCCCGCAAGGGAGCAGACGATCGTGGTGGGGCGTCGCGCAAGGGCCGTCATCGCGATGATCCGGCCGGGCATGCGGCGGCCGGTGCTCCGGTTCCTGTGGAGCTTGCCCGCCGCGGCGCTGACGACAAGCCGGGCCATGTCCGCAAGGGACGGGGACAGGACGATGCGCCAGGCCATATCCGCCATGGCCGCGGCCGGGACGATGCGCCGGGCGATGATCGCGGCAACCGCCGCGGCCGCGGCAGCGACGATCGCGCCTGATCGCACGAGCGCCGAAGATTCGGCGAGAAGAGCAAGGGTAGACCGAAGCGCGGCTTGAAACAGGCGTAAACGCGGGCTTCTCAGGCTTCGAAACTCTTCTCCGCGGGCACTCTCGCGGAGGAGATATCCTTTTCATTCAGCGGGCGGCCAGGATTGTGGCGCCTTGGATCGAAGATCGACGAATGGTCCAGCATGTCCTCCGCTTTGTCATCCTCAGCCTGCTTGTCCTCACCTGTGTGCTGCCAGGGCCGCGCGCAGCACTGGCGGACAAGGGCAGCGGCCACGGGGGCGGGGGCAGCGACGGGAGCGGCGGCGGTCGTGGCGGTGATCATGGTGGAGGATCGAACGGGAGATCGGATGGGCACTCGGATCGGGGTGGGTCTGGCTCTCGCGACGATGAGGATCACGGCCCGGGGAAATCAGGTCGCAGTGACAGCGATCGCGGCGATGACGGGCGGGAGCGCGACCGAAACGACGACCAGACGCAGGAAAGCCGCTCCTACAAGGGCGGCTGGCGCGAGCGCATCGAGAATGGAAGCTACGAGGTCTTCGATCCCGCCGGACGCCTCGTCATCCGCCGACCGGTGACCCTTCGCGATTATCTGCGGTTCTGAGCTTAGTGTTTCCGAGACGCGGACCTGCCGCCATCGCGCTCCATTCAAAGATCTGCCCGCCGGTTGATGATCTCGCTCGTAAAGACGTCGGCTTATCCTAAACAAATTGTTGAGAAGTCTAATGTAGAAAGAGTCAAAACATGGGACCGTGACGCGGCTATGCTCAGTTTAGACCTCACCGAATACCCTTGCCATCTGACATCCGAACCGCCGATGTCCAGCGCCTCCGGTGCCAGCGACGACCGTTCCGCCTGGACGGCGCGCGAGTGGTTTGCGGAGTGTTGTCGGCTGGACGACCTGGAAGCGCCCGTCGAGCAGGTGGTCGCCGCAGGCGAAAAGGGCCGGTGGATTGCGCGCGCCGGGCTTGACCATGCCGCAGTTATCGAGGGGACGGTGCTGATCGCCGGCAGCTACGCCAACCGGGGGCTTTATGCGGATGCGGTGCGGATCATGGCCGAGGAGGTCGATGGTCTGCCACTCTGCACCGATCGGTCGCAGGTGGCGGGGTTCCTCGGTGCGTTTGCCTCAAGCCTCGGCAACGTCGGGGATTATGTGCGGGCCATCCGATACTACGAGGAAGCCATCGCCACCCTGGACACCACGCTTTCGGACGACCCCGTCATCAAGGGTCGCGTCTTCGGCAACTACCTCGAACTGCTCATCAAACTGGACCGGGCGGCGGATGCGGACGCGTTCGCGTCGATCTTCCGAGAGACGCGGGAGCGCATTCCGGACGATGTCCTGAAGCCGTTTCGGACCTGTTACAGCTGTGTGATCCTGACGCTCGTTGCCGTCGATCGGATGATGGCCGCGATGCGCACAGCTGTGCCCGACCTTGCCGGGATCGAGGATGCGCTGACGATGACGGAGGAGAGCCTGCGGGTCGCCAGAGACGCCGCGCCCGCCTCGGTTGCCTTGGTCCAGGTGGCGCGTTCGCTCTGCCTGCTGCTTCTGGCCAGGGACGACCCGGAGGGTGAGGCGATGCTGGCCGGCAGCGACCGCGGTTCCTATGCGGATGCCGGCTCGCTGATGATTCAGGCGGTCATCCGATGGGCTGCCCTCGAACTCGGCCGCTCTAGCAGGCCTGAGCGCGCGCGGCGCATTCTCGAGCTTGTCGCGCCATCGTCCGACATTGGCCAGGGCAATGCGCCAGATCTGCGCTGGTATGTCGTCTCGGCCGAGATCAACGAGAAGGCGGGCGACTTTGCGGCGGCCTGCGCGGATTATCGCGCTCACCTTGCGGCCTTGGAGCGGTCCCAGGCGACGATCCTGTCGTTGCGCAGCGAAATTGCAGATGTCGTCGGACATGCCGAGGAGGCGCGCCGGCAGGCGCATCGGGCACGGGAGAAGGCCGTTGCGCTGCAGCAGCGCAACAGCGAGCTCGCCGATGATCATGCGCGCATGACACGAATGGCACGGACGGATCCGCTTACAGCTGTCGGCAATCGCCGCGCGCTGATGGAGGTGGTGGAGCAGCTGTCGGCCGAGAGCGAACGTGACACCCATCTTCTGGTGGTTGTCGACATCGATCATTTCAAGGCCGTCAACGATCTCTTCTCTCATCAGGTGGGGGACGAGGTCATTGCCCTGGTTGCCCGGATCCTCGACAGCCGCATCCGCCGGGCCGACAGCCTGTTCCGGTTTGGCGGGGAGGAGTTCGTCGTCCTTCTCAAGAGCATCGCCTCTCTCGAGCGCGTGGAGTCGTGGCGCTCGGCGATCGAACGCTACGACTGGTCGACCGTTGCTGCCGAGCTGAGGGTGACCGCGAGCTTCGGCGTCTCGACATGGCAAGAGGACGAACCGTTCGACAGTGCTTTCCAACGTGCCGACCAAAGCCTCTACAAAGCTAAGAAAACCGGACGCAACCGCGTCGTCTTCAGCTAAGGTGCTCACACCAATCGGGTCGTAGGCCGAGGGCTAGGTTTTCTTTCACCGCAGAATTACGCCTTGCGGGACTCCTTGAGCAGGATCGCAGCCTCGGTCCGGTTGCGGACGTTCAGCTTTTGCAGGATGCGCGTCATGTGGTGCTTGATCGTCTTTTCCTGCAGGTCGATCCGGCGTGCCACTTCCTTGTTGCTGTTGCCGCTGGCAACCAGTCGCAAAATCTCTTCCTCCCGGCGGGTGAGCGTCTGCAACGGATCGGTGGTCTCCTCCGCCCGTTCCGGGGAGCGCGGGCCCTCCGTGCGCAGCTCGGTCAGGATCCGGGCTGCGAGCGTCGGCGAGACGTAGCTTTCGCCGTTCATCGCGCCGCGGACGACCTCCACCAGCGCGGCGGCTCCGACGCCCTTGAGGACGTAGCCGCGCGCGCCGCTTTTGAGCGCCCGTAAAACGTCGTCATCATCTTCGGAGGCGGTCAGGACAAGGACCTTTGCGTCCGGCGACTGATCCCGGATGGCGGCGAGCGCGCTATGGCCGCCGCCCGGCATCGACAGATCGAGCAGGACGACATCGGGCTTCATCGCCCGGTCGAGACGCACGGCATCCTCCGCCGAAGCGCCTTCGCCGCAGACCTCGAAGTCCGGCTGGCCGGACAGGCTGCGGGCCACGCCTTCCCGGAACAGAGGATGATCGTCGACGACGAGGATGCGGATCTTGGTGTCGGTCATGAGCTTTTCCTTGGCAGATGCATGGTCAGCCGCGCGCCCTGTCCCGGCGCCGCGTCGATCTCCAGCCGGCCGCCGAGCGTGGCGATCCGTTCCTTGAGCCCGATCAGGCCCAGGCCCTCGCCGGGTTGCGACGGGTCGAAGCCGGGTCCCTCGTCGGCAACCGTCACGGCAAGATCCTCTTGCCTTGTTTCGACCCTGACCGTCTGGCGCTTGCCCTCGGCGTGGTGGGCCGCATTGTTCAGCGCCTCCTGCAGGAAGCGATAGGTGCAGATCTTTTCGGCCTGGGAAAGAACGGGCAGGGTGGCGGGTCGTTGCAGCGCGACGGGTGTGCCGGTGCGTGTCTCATGCGCGGAAACGGCGCGCTCAATCGTCTCGGCCGTCGACAGGCCGGCCAGCTCGGGAAGGGTCAGGCCGCGGCAGATGTTGCGGATATCGCGCATCGCCTCGGTCAGCGCATCCTTCACCCGTTCGGCTTCGCCCGGTTCCGCCTGGCCCTCCGCCACAGCGCCGAGGCGAAGCGAGGCGAAGGCGAGGAGCTGCGCTGGCCCATCATGGAGCTCCGCCGAAATTCGGCGAAGGTAACGTTCGTTCAGATCTGCGGAGCGGCGCGTCGCCTGCTCCACGCGGCCGTGCAGCGCGGCGTTCTGCTTAAGCAGCGTCGAAAGCGTTTCGACCTTGTCGTTGAGTTCGGCGCGCTGCGAGACGATCAGGCGGCTGCCGCGCGCCACGATGCCATAGAGCATGGCAAGCATGGCGATCGTCACCGTGGCGACGACCAGCCAGCTCTGCAACTGGGCGAGGTTGAGCTCCCGCCGCAGATCCTGAGCCGCCTCATAAAACTCCGCGACGGCGATGATGCGGCCTGACCATGGCTCGCGGATGGGGCTGTAGATCTCCAGAAGCGGAATCCCGCTCTGGCTTTCCAGCCGATTTTCTTCCTCGTCCAGATGTTCGAACTCGGCGTGGATCCGCCCCGCTCCCGCTTCCGACAGGCCTTCCGTCATGGGGAAGCGTTTGCCGACCAAGCTCTCTTCGTTGCTGAAGACGATCGTACCGTCCGGCGTCCAGATCTTGAAGGAGAACATCTTCTGGCTGAGCACGCCCTGGCTCAGCGTCTCGCGCAGGGCAAGCTTGGCGCCCTCCGTCAGTTCGTGCGATTGCGCCATGTCCTGGGTGAGAGGCGCGATGATGCTGTCGACATAGAGCGCGGTTGCCGCCGCCGCATTGTGCGTCACCGCTTCCTCGATGCGGGTGCTGACCCAGAAGCCGATCGCCCCCATGCCGAAGAGAAGAACGAGGGCCGCGGCAAGCACGAATTGCCGCGCCAGGCTGGGGCTCTGCCCGGCAGACCGCGCCCCGTCTTGTCCCTCACTCATCGCCCGCTGCCTTCGCGCCATGCGTCATTCTAGGCTAACGAAACGCCGGTCGGAAGACGGACGAAGGTCTGATCGTGTCTCGGACCCTCTCCGTCTCCACGCCGCGCGAGGACGGGGACGCTCGATGCCTCAGGCGTAGGCGCGCAGCAGGGCGGGAAGCGGCAGGCGCGCCTGCAGCTTCACGGCGAGGAGCGCCAGGCCGCCGATCTTGCGCTGCAGGAACAGAAGATCGGGCGCGGGCAGGCTGAGCATCGACCGATCCGAAAAGAGCGGCAGCGCCCGCTCGCGCGCATCGGCAAGAGCGCCGCGATCGCCGAAATCGACGAGGCCGTTTGGCGCATGGAGAAATTGCTCGAGTGCAATGCCGACGATGCTGGCGAGCAGAGCGTCGTGGACGCGGTCCTGCGCCGGCGAGAGGAAGCCGAGATGGCGCAGGGCATCGCGGACCGCGCGCACCTCCCCCTGCATCGCAGCGTGAAGCAGGCGGCGATAGGACGCAGCGCTCTCCGGCGCAACGGGGCGAACAGCGCCGAAGTCGAGCAGCACGATCCGTCCGTCCTCCGGCCGCCAAAGATAGTTCGCGAAATTGGGATCGGTCTGCATGCGACCGAAGACGAAGAGTTCTTTCAGCGTCAGATCGGCAAGCGCCGTCATCGCCCGATCGCGCGCGTCCTGCGAGGCCGAGGCGAGTGTTTCGAGCGGCCGGCCCTCGGCGAAACTCATCGGCAGAATGTTCGGCGTCAGAAGATCGTCGATCGGGGTGGGCATAACGAAGCGGGAGTCGTTCTGGAGCAGGGCGGCGAATGCGCGCATCTGCTCGGCCTCGCGCAGGTAGTCGGCCTCCTCATGCAGCTGCCGCTCGGCTTCGCGCAAGTGGGGGGTGATGTCGAGCTGCGGCGGGACAAAGGACGTCATCCTGAGGAGTGTGGCGACATTGTTGATGTCGGAGTCGATGCTTGCCGCGATGCCGGGAAACTGGACCTTGACGGCGAGCGGGCGGCCATCGGCAAGCACAGCGCGATGCACCTGGCCGATGGAGGCTGCGGCCATCGGCTTCATGTCGAAGGTCTGGAATCGCTGACGCCAGTCGTGCCCCCAGCCGCGCGCGAGAGTGGCGACAAGCTGATGCGCCGGCATAGTATGCGCGCTGTTGCGCAGCTGCGCGAAGATCGCCTGGATCTCGGGCGGTAGCAGCTCGTCCGGCTCCAGCGAGATCATCTGTCCGAGCTTCATCGCGGCACCGCGCATGCGCGACAGCTGCTCGGCGGTCTTGCGCGCATTGGACGGCGTCAGGATCAGGTCCCGCAGATGCGGGCGCTCGCCCCTGGCAAGCCGGCTCGCTCCCTCCGCTGCCATGCCGACGGCAATGCCGCCGGCGATCTGGCCAAGAGCGGCCAGCCGGCCGAGCCGCGTGCCCGGCACCTTCCGCGCGCGGTCGGGGCCGCTCATGCGAAAAGCCTCTGCAGGCGCGGGCGAAGCCGGAGGAAGACCCGGTAGCCGGCCTCGAACAGCGGGCGGAAGACCGGCAGATCGGCGATCAGGCCCAGCGGGCGGAGAAGAGGGATGGCGCGCCACATGGCCGCGAAGGCGCGGGCGCCGGAAAGCAAGGTTCCCTTCTCCAGGGCATGGAAGCGGGCGAGGAGCTCGGCCCGATCGATCGGACAGGAAGCGTCGCCGTTCGCCACGTCCACGAACGCGATGGCGCGCCGACGATCGAGCCGCCGCATCATGGCGATCTCGCGGCGGCAGAGCGGGCAGCTTCCATCGAAAAACACCGTCACATGCGTCATGTTCGCCAGTCTCTTTGCAGGTCACGCCATCCAGCCAGGCAGAGTGCCCTCGGCACCGCGATCATGAAGGGTACGGCGGCACCGACGTTCTGGATCAGCGGGCCAGCGCCGGGCCGACTGTAGCGCCGCCTGCGCGGCTTCGACCTGCCACCCATCTTGCAAAGTCGCGAGCCCGCATCATGTTCCGGACAAGAGGAGGAGAGCATGGCCCAGCTTCCGCATCCCGTTCCCGATCCCTGCCAGCCTGGGCAGGAAAGCGTCTGGTCGTTTCCACGACCAAGCATCGCTCAGCCGGTGCGCAATCATCTCAAGATCATCTTCGACGGACGTGTGCTGGCCGAAACGTCGGCCGGAATCAGGACAATCGAAACCAGCCACCCGCCGACCTATTATTTCCCGCCGACGGACGTCGACCTGACCTGCCTGCGGGAGAGCAGCAGCACCTCCTTCTGCGAATGGAAGGGGCAGGCGCGCTATTTCGATGTCGTCTCGCACGGCAAGACGAGCCGGAATGCCGCCTGGTCCTATCCCCGGCCGACACCCGATTTCGAGGCGATCCGCGACTATATCGCCTTCTACCCGCAGCACATGGACCAATGTCTTGTGGATGGGGAGATCGTTATTCCACAGGCCGGACAGTTCTATGGCGGCTGGATCACCTCTACGCTCGCCGGCCCCTTCAAGGGGACGCCCGGAACCGAACGGTGGTAGGCGGCCAGGCAGGGGGCTGACGGCCGGACCTTGCAAGGCGAGGCTGTGCCTCACACCGACATGGGGAACGCCTCTTCAGGTCCGGGCGATCATCCCCTGCAGAGCCCGGCTGAGCGCATTGCCCGGAATGCCGAGCTTCAGCACGCTGCTCATATGGTTTTCGCCCGCGATGGTCTGTGCCTGCACGGCCAGCCCCTGGGTGCGAAGGTGATCGGCGAAGCGGTTCGCCTGATCATGAAAAGGCGCCGTCTCGTCGCCGCCGACAAGAATGGTGGTGCGGCAGGTCGGATCATGGTCCTGCGTCAAGGGCGTGAAACGCGCGACCTCCTCATCCGTCAGGCCGATTTCCTCTTGCAGAAAGGAATGCTGCAGCGGTTTGAGATCATAGAGACCGCCGAGGAGGAGCGCGTTCCGGAAAGCCGGTCGCTCCTGCTCCGCATGGAGGAGGAAGGTCGCGAGATGCGCCCCGGCGGAATGGCCGCTGACGCTCAGGCGCGCCGGGTCGCCGCCGAAATCGGCGATGTGCGCGCGGATCCAGTCCGCCGCGTTTCGCGTCTGGCTGACGAGCGTGGCAAGCCTTTCGCCGGGCATCAAGGCGTAATCGAGAATCACGGCGATGGCGCCGGCCGCAGTGATGCTCTCGGCCATCATCGCGTAGTCTCGCTTCGAGAACATCCGCCAATAGCCGCCGTGGATGAAGAGGTGGACCGGCAGTCCTTGTCTCGGCCCGGGCGGAAAGAACAGGTCGACCGTCTCGGCCTCACCGGGTCCATAGGCAAGGTCTGCGACCATCGGCACCGCTTGCCGCGCCGCCGCGCTTCGCCGGCGTATCTCGTCGACGATGGCGTCGAAGTCGGCGACGTGGCTGCGGATGTGGAACGGATCAGGCTGCACGGCCGGGCTCAGAAGCTGGTCGCGATATATTTGGCTTCCATGAACTCGGCGATGCCATGGTGCTGGCCCCCCTCGCGGCCGAGGCCGCTCTGCTTGACGCCACCGAAGGGGGCGGCCGGATCGGACACGAGGCCGCGATTGAGCCCGATCATGCCGGCATCGACGCGGGAGGAAACCCGCAGGCCCCGCCCGACATCGCGGGTGTAGATATAGGCGGCCAGCCCGTATTCCGTGTCGTTGGCGAGATCGATCACCTCGGACTCGTCGGTGAAGCGATAGAGCGGCGCGACCGGACCGAAGATCTCCTCGCGCGCCATCAGCGACTCCCGGTCGACATCGACAAGCACCGTCGGCGGATAGAAGAAACCGGCTCCATCCGAAGGCGCGCCGCCGCACAGCGCCCTTGCGCCCCTCTGCCTGGCATCCTCCACCAGCCGATCGATCTTCTCCACCGCCTTGCGTGTGATCATCGGTCCACACTCCGTCTGCTCGGAGGCGCCGGCGCCGATTGAGAGCGCCTGCATCCGGCGGGTCAGGGCAGCGGCGAAGGCGTCATAGATGCCGTCCTGGACGAAAATGCGGTTTGCGGCCGTGCAGGCCTCGCCGGCATTGCGCATCTTGGCGATCATCGCTCCATCGAGTGCGGCCTCCAGGTCCGCATCGTCGAACACGATGAAGGGCGCGTTGCCGCCAAGTTCCATCGAACAGGAAATGACATGCTTCGACGCTTCGGCCAAGAGCGCGCGGCCGACGCCGGTGGAGCCGGTGAAGGAGAGTTTGCGCACGCGCGGATCGGCCAGGATGGCGGCGGTCATGCTGCCCGGATCGCTCGTCGTCAGCACGTTGACGACGCCGGCCGGCACGCCCGCCTCTTCATAAAGCGCGGCCAGCGCATAGGCGGTCAGCGGCGTTTCGCTTGCCGGCTTCAGGATGACCGTGCAACCGGCGGCAAGGGCCGGCGCGATCTTGCGGGTCGCCATGGCGGCCGGGAAGTTCCAGGGCGTGATCAGCAGGCAGATGCCGATCGGCTGGTAATCGACGATGATCCTGTTCGTGCCGGCCGGGGCAAGCGCGAACTCGCCGCTGATGCGCACCGCCTCTTCCGCGTTCCAGCGGAAGAACTCGGCGGCATAGGCGACCTCGCCGCGCGCGTCCTTGAGCGCCTTGCCGTTTTCCATCGAGATCAGCTGCGCCAGCATCTCGGCCCGCTCGACCATCAGTTCGAAGCAGCGACGCAGGATTTCCGATCGCTTGCGGGGCGGGGTGTCGCGCCAGAGAGGCGCTGCCAAGGCAGCGGCCTCCACGGCTTTGGCCACCTCGTCCGGGCCCGCATCCGCTACGTGAGCGAGCACGGCTTCCGTCGAGGGATCGACGACGGCGATCGCGCGGCCCGTGCTGGACGGGGTCCATTGCCCGCCGATGAAGAGACCGCGCGACGCAGCGGCAAGGTCGGGCAAGGCGTGGTCGGCCTGGAGACGGGCATGGGCGAGGGTCATGGTCAATCGTCCTGATTAGAGTGCGCTGGCGGCGATGTCGCCGTTGTAGGCGGCCGTCACCAACCGCTTCATGGCGTCGAGATCGAAGGCGCGCGGGTTGTTCTTGATGAGGCGGTCGATGCCGATGGCCTGTTCGGCGGTCCACTCCAGTTGATCGGCGGCAAGGCCGAGCGACTGGAGCGTGGTGGTGATGCCGATCGCCGCGAAGATGCGCTGAACTTCCTCGATCGCGGCCTGCGCCATGTCGAGGGTGGAGCGGCCGGCGGACGGAAGACCGAGAGCGATCGCGACTTCGGCCAGCTCCGGCGCGGCCGCACGTCTGTTGTAGCTCATGACATAGGGGAGAAGGGTGGCAACGCCCTGGCCATGCGCCGTATGCGTCAACGCGCCGGCCGGATACTGGATCGCATGCGCCGCCGCCGTGCCCGCCGTGCCGAAGGCACAGCCGGCGGCGAGCGCGCCCATCATGACATCGGCCCGCGCCTCCTCGTCGGTGCCGTCGGCATAGGCCTTTTC
Organism: Rhizobium sp. CC-YZS058; assembly: GCF_034720595.1. Classification (NCBI taxonomy): domain Bacteria; kingdom Pseudomonadati; phylum Pseudomonadota; class Alphaproteobacteria; order Hyphomicrobiales; family Rhizobiaceae; genus Rhizobium; species Rhizobium sp. CC-YZS058. The sequence goes on from NZ_JAYESJ010000003.1 coordinate 336,861, forward strand.
AAGGCTGCGCCCGAGGAGCTTGATGGCGAGAAGCGCGAAATGATCGGTCAGCGCGCTCTTGCCGATGAAGACATGGTTCTGGGCAAGCAGCGGATCGGCGCTGCGCCTCGCGGCGGTGAAAGCCTCGATCGCATGGGTCAGTGCGTCAGCGCCGGCGACGGCGGTCAGGCCGGGCGGGCAGGTCATGGTCAGCTCGGGATCGCAGAGTGCGGCCGTGGCGATCAGATGCGGGCTGGAAATGCCGACCTTCAGCGTCCGGTCAGGATCGGTAATGACCGCCACTGGCGTCACCTCGGACCCTGTTCCGGCCGTCGTCGGAACGGCGATGACCGGCAGCACAGGCCCCGGCACCTTGAACTCACCATAGTAATCCTGCAGCCGGCCGCCGTGGCTGAGAAGCAGGGCGGCGCATTTCGCCATGTCCAGGCAGCTTCCGCCGCCAAGCCCGATCACCATTTCCGGCCCGAAGGCCCGCGCGTCTTCCAAGCAGGCGGCAACGCTCTCGCGCGGCACGTCGGGCAGGACGCCGTCATGCACGAAGACCTCGACGGAGGCGGCGCGAAGGGCATCCATCATCTCCTGGAACACCTGGATCTCGGCGAAGCGGCGGTCGGTGCAGACCAGCGCCCTCCGGCCGAGGCGCGAGGCGACTGCCGGCAGGGCGTGGCGCTGGCCTTTCCCGAACAGGATTTCATGCGGCAGCCGGATCGCGGCGAACTGGGTCATTCTGGTGTCCTTAGAGGGAGCGAGGGCGCGAGAGGCTTGCAGCTGGCGAACCGGAAAACGGCATTCCGCCGCCTGCCGAAAAGATCCACCTGATCCAACTGTCTCATCACTGCTGCGTTACCGGATATAAAATCGTATAGGATATAGGATTGCATGTGCCGGAGCATCGTGATAGCGCTTGATCATGTCAAGGGGCAAACTCATGCAGAACAGAATTTCCCGGCAGTCCGAACCCGCACTCGGCTCTCCGATCCAGAGATCGACCAGCCTGGCCGGTGACGTCTATGACGCGATCTTCGCGCAGCTCATGTCGCTCAAGATCGCGCCCGGCGCTCGCATCACGGTCGACAATCTGGTCAAGGAGTTCAGCGTCTCCCATACGCCGATCCGCGAGGCGCTCGGCCGGCTCGAGGGCGAGGGGCTGGTCATCAAGACCCATCTGATCGGCTACAGCGCTGCACCGCAGATCACCCGCCGACGCTTCGACGAACTCTATGCTCTGCGCCTGCTTCTCGAGCCGAACGGCGCGGCCGGGGCCGCGAAGGTCATGACGGAGGAGAGCCTGGCGGCCCTGAAGGACGCGGCCGGGGTGATGGGGCGAGGCAGCGCGGACGACCGGGTGCGCTATTCGACCTTCGCCCGCCAGGACGCGATTTTCCACGACATGGTCATGCAGCTCGCCGGCAATGAACTCATCCGGGAAACGCTCAATCATCAGCACACCCATTTCCACATCTTCCGGCTGATGTTCCATTCCCGCGTCACCGAGGAGGCTCTGGACGAGCACCAAGCCCTGCTCGAGGCTTTTGCGGCGGGCGATCCGAAGGCGGCCGAGCAGGCGATGCGCGCCCATATCGAACACTCGCGGGATCGGCTTCTGCCGGCCTTCGACTGAGGGCGGCCGATGTCCACTCTGTCGATTGTCGCCCGCGAGCCGGCCGTGCAGGCTCCGATCACGAGGCCGCAGCCTGCGCTGCCGGTGTTGCGCGCCGAGGGCCTGAGCAAGGCCTATGACACCGTCACCGTTCTGTCCGATGTCAGTCTCGACATCTTTCCCGGCGAAGTGCATGCCGTCATCGGCGAGAACGGTGCGGGCAAGTCCACCTTCATGCGGCTTCTCGCCGGCTACGCGGCGCCCACCACCGGCACGCTCGTCATGGAAGGCCAGCCGATCGCCTTCGCCAAGCCGGAGCAGGCGCAGAAGGCGGGGATCGTCCTTGTCCATCAGGAGATTTTGCTCGCCGACGGACTGACCGTTGCAGAGAACCTGTTTCTCGGCCGTGAGCTGATGCGGGGCGCGATCGTCGACGACCGCACCATGCGCCGCCTCGCGACCGAGAAGCTCGCCGAACTCGGCTGCTTCGTCTCGCCCAACGCGCTCGTGCGCGATATCCCGCTCGCCGACCGGCAACTGGTGCAGATTGCCCGGGCGCTGCTCGACGACTACCGGCTGGTGATCTTCGATGAGCCGACGGCGGTGCTGACGGGCGGGGAGGTCGAACGGCTCCTCTCGATCATTGCCCAGCTCAAGGCGCGCGGTATCGCCGTGCTTTATATCAGCCACCGGCTGGACGAGGTCCAGCGTCTCGCCGACAAGGTGACGGTGCTGCGGGACGGCACGATGATCGGCACCTATCCGGCCGAAGGCCTGTCGCAGCTGGACATGGCCAAGCTGATGGTCGGCCGCGACCTGGCGGCCATGTATCCGGAGCGGCGGGCGAAGAGTCTCGGCGAAACCCTGCTCGAAGTCCGGCAGTTCACCGTTCCCGGCTACGCGAAGGACATTTCGTTTTCGGCGCGGATGGGCGAGATTCTCGGCTTCGCCGGAATGATCGGCGCTGGGCGGACCGAGCTCTTCGAAGGCATCACCGGTTTGCGCGCGGCGTCGGGCCGCGTTCTGCTGCGCGGCCAGCCGCTCGAAATCCGCAGCCCGCGTGCCGCGATGGATGCCGGCATCGGCTACCTGACCGAGGACCGCAAGGGCAAGGGCCTGCTGCTGCACGACCGGCTGGCGCCCAATCTGACGCTCTCCGCCATCAACCGCTTCCACCCCGGCCTCATGCTGCGCCGACGGCGCGAGCAGGCGGCCTTGGGCGAGGCGGTCGGCACCTACGACATCCGGCTGAAGAGCCTCGGGGTTGATGCGGGACACCTCTCCGGCGGCAACCAGCAGAAGCTGCTGCTCGCCAAGGTCATGCTGACCAACCCCTCCGTCGTCATCATCGACGAACCGACACGCGGTATCGATATCGCCAACAAGGCGCAGATCTACGCCTTTATCCAGACGCTGGTCGAGGAGGGGCGGACCTGCATCGTCATCTCGTCCGAAATGCAGGAGCTGATCGGCATCTGCGACCGGATCCTCGTGATGCGGGAGGGGCGCATCGCCGGGGAGGTTTCGGGCGAGCGGACGACGGAACACGAGATTGCGCTGCTGGCCACGACCGATGGCACGACGGCCGAGGGAGGAACACCATGACTGCGATCACCGAGGTGGGCACTGCGCGCCCACCGCGCGACTGGACGATCAACTGGGCCGATATCGGACCCTTTCTGGCGCTCGCCGCCCTGCTCGTCATCGGCTTCGGCATCAATCCGGATTTCCTGTCCGGCACGAACCTTGCCAATGTGATCACCCGCAGCGCCTTCATCGCGATCATTGCGGTCGGTGCCACCTTCGTCATCTCGTCGGGCGGACTGGATCTCTCCGTCGGCTCCATGGCGGCCTTCATCACCGGCATCACCATCCTGTTCATGAACAGCCTGGCGCCCGGCTGGGGTGCCTGGGCGATCCCGATCGGCATGGCGGTCGCGGTCGGAACGGGCCTTCTTTGCGGCCTGGCAAATGGCCTGATCGTCACCGTCGGCAAGATCGAACCGTTCATCGCCACGCTCGGCACGATGGGGATCTTCCGCGCGCTGATCACCTATATGTCGGACGGCGGCACGATCCCGATCGACCGGAGCCTGCGCGAGGCCTATCGGCCCGTCTATTTCGGCACGGTCGGCGGCATTTCCTACCCGATCCTGATCTCGCTTGCGGTGGCTGCCGTCGCCTCTTTCGCGCTCTACAAGATGAAATACGGACGCAAATGCGCAGCCGTCGGTGCGAATGAGGATGTTGCCCGCTACTCCGGCATTTCCGTCATCCGCACGCGCACCGCGGCCTACGCGATCCAGGGCGTCTGCGTGGCGATCGCCGCGATCTGCTACGTGCCGCGTCTCGGCGCGGCGACGCCGACGACCGGCGTTCTCTGGGAGCTTCAGGTGATCACCGCCGTCGTGATCGGCGGGACGGCCTTGCGGGGAGGCAAGGGCCATATCTGGGGAACCGTGGCCGGCGCCGTGATCCTCGAACTGATCGCCAATCTGATGGTGCTGTCGGATCTCGTCTCGGAATACCTCGTGGCGGGCGTTCAGGGCGTGATCATCATCATCGCCATGCTCATTCAGAGGTTTTCAAAGTAACCCGCCATCGGACCGGCGGAGGAGTTTTAAAGGTCCATTTTGGGAGGAACGCATGCTGACGAAAAAAAGACTGGCGGCCCTGGCCGTCACATCACTGATCATGGCCGGCCAGGCGCTGGCCGCGGAGAAGAAGGTGGTCGCAGTGTCGATCCCCGCGGCCGACCATGGCTGGACGGCGGGCATCGTCTATCACGCCCAGGCGGCGGCCAAGGAGGTCAACGCGGCCTTTCCGGATGTCGAGGTGGTGGTGAAGACCTCGCCGTCGGCGACGGCACAGGTCAGCGCGCTCGAGGATCTCTCCGCCGGCCGCAAGCTCGATGCGCTTGTGATCCTGCCCTACACTTCCGAAGAACTGACGACCCCGGTCCAGGCCGTCAAGGACGCCGGAGCCTTTATCACGGTGGTCGACCGCGGGCTCAACGATCCGTCCATCCAGGATCTCTATCTCGCCGGCGACAACATCGCCGTCGGCCGCAACACCGCGAAATACATGATCGACAAGCTGGGCGGGAAGGGCAACCTCGTCGTCCTGCGCGGCATCCCGACGGTCATCGACGATGAACGGATCAAGGGCTTCCAGGACGCGATCCAGGGCACCGATCTCAAGGTTCTCGACATCCAGTACGCCAACTGGAACAGCGACGAAGCCTTCAAGCTGATGCAGGATTACCTGGCGAAATATCCGCAGATCGACGCCGTCTGGGCCAACGACGACGACATGCTGCTCGGCGTTCTCGAAGCGGTGAAGGAATCCGGCCGCAAGGACATCAAGCTGGCGCTCGGCGGCAACGGCATGAAGGACATCGTCAAGAAGGTCATCGACGGCGATCCCATGACGCCGGTCGAAACGCCCTATCCGCCGGCCATGATCAAGACCGCAATCTACATGACCGTCGCCAATCTGGTCGGCCAGGCGCCGGTTCGCGGCACGGTCAAGCTCGATGCGCCGCTGATCACGAAGGAGAACGCGCAGGAATATTACTTCCCGGATTCGCCCTTCTGAGATTTCCAACGGGGCGGCACAGGCCGCCCCCGACCATCATGACGCAAGGAGCAACTTATGCCAGGCAAGAAGATACTGATGCTGACCGGTGAATTCACCGAGGAATACGAGATTTTCGTCTTTCAGCAGGCGATGGAAGCCGTGGGCCACACTGTGCATGTCATCTGCCCCGACAAGAAGGCCGGCGACCTCATCAAGACCTCGCTGCACGATTTCGAGGGCGACCAGACCTACACGGAAAAGCTCGGCCACTTCTTCACGATCAACAAGACCTTCTCGGAAGCGGAAAACCAGTTGGACCAGTATCACGCCGTCTATGCCGCCGGCGGCCGAGGCCCGGAATATATCCGCACGGACAAGCGCGTTCAGGCGATCGTCCGGCATTTCCACGAGGCGCAGAAGCCGATCTTCACCATCTGCCATGGCGTGCAGATCCTGATTGCCGTGGATGGCGTCGTGCGCGGCAAGCGCGTCGGCGCGCTGGCGGCCTGCGAGCCCGAGGTCACGCTGGCGGGTGGGACCTATGTCGATCTCTCGCCGACAGAGGCCCTCGTCGATGGCACGATGGTGTCCGGCAAGGGCTGGACGGCGCTCGCGGCCTTCATCCGCGAATGCCTGAAGGTGCTGGGCACCGAGATCGTCCACCACTGACGACCCTGGCGCGGCGGGGGGCTTGCCGCGATGACAGGACCAGGGGGGGAGGAGGCTGGCGCGCAGGCGCCGGCCTTTTCGTCGGTTGCAGCCATGCTGCTCAATGCTCGGCCCCGGAAAGCCTTGCCCGCAGCGCTGCGTTCTCGCTCTCAAGCTGCTCCAGCCGGTCGCGCAAGGGGCGGACGGCGGCGTCGATCTGCGCCTCCGTGTAGCGGGGAACGATATGCTGCGGGCAGTTCCAGTCGAAGGCTTCGAGCCGCAGCTTGACGATTCTCTCGGGCTTTCCCCGGTAGCTTGGATCCGCAAGCCGGGCAGTCAGCGCCGGATCCTCATCGAGCGTCAGCCGCTCGACATGGGCGTAGATCTTCAGCCGGGCGCGACGCGGGTAATCCATCCGGAACAGGCAGGCCCGATCATTGGTCGAGAAATTGCCGGCGCTGATGTATTGCCGGTTGCCCCGATAGTCGGGGAAGGCCAGCGTCTGCTCGTCGAGCACGGCCAGGAAGCCTGCCTTGCCGCCGCGATGCTGCACATAGGGCCAGCCTGTTTCGGAGACGGATGCCATGTAGAAGCTGTCGCGCTCGGCGATGAAGCCGATCTCGCTCTCGGTGAACCGGTCGGAGGGGCGATCGTGACCGCCGAGCCAGATCTGCTCCGCCCCCATTTCGGCCTGCGCAGCCCTGACGCTCGGCGTCACGGCGACTTCCAGAAAATGGTACGGCATCGGAATCATCCTTTCCGGGGCGGCGCCATTGCGGCCCGCCCGCCTGTTGCCCGCAAAGGCAGCGCCTCGGCTTGGCTTTTTTCGAGGGCAGTCTCAATCCTGTAGCGCCCAATCGGCAACCTGCCAGCGCAAGGCTCCGCCCTCCCGCACGAGATGGCCGAGCCCGGGGAACGGCATATGGGTGGCGGCGACCAGCGCGCCTTCGGCTGCGGCCTGGGGAAAGAACCGGTCGCGCATGGCCTTTGCCGCCGCTCGGTCCTGCTCGAAGAGAAAGAAGACATCGGTTGCCATGGGGTGGACGACGGGGAAGATCATGTCGGAGACCATGATCATGCTCTTGCCCGCGTCCTCGACGCGGACGCCGATATGGCCCGGCGTGTGTCCGGTGAGATCGACGACCGAGATACCGGGCATGATGTCCCGCTCGCCATCGATGGCCTGCAGCCGCGGATAAAGGCGCACGACCTCCTCGGCCATCCGGAAACTGGTCTGGAGGTAGTCGGGCGCGCCATTCCGTTTTCCGGCATCCGTCCAGTGGGCGACATCGCGGCGGTCGATAAAGATCTCGGCCTCCGGAAAGACCTGCCTCCCGCCCGCAACCAGCCCGCCCATGTGATCCTGATGCATATGGGTGACGATGACGGCGTCGATCTGCTCCGGCTTCAGCCCGAGCGTGCCGAGCGCCTGCGGGAGCTGGCCGGTCTTGCCGATCGAACCCGCGGCCCCGGCATCGATCAGCACGCGCCGCTGCCCGTCTTCGATGAGATACTGGTTGAAGAGGAAGCGGACACCGCTCTGGCGCGCCGTCAACTGTCGCTTCGCCGCATCTTCCACCTCCTGCGGCGTCCGGCCCGGAAAGAAGTCGTAGGGCATGTCGGCGAAGCCATCGGTCAGTGCCGTCACGGTGAAGCGGCCGATGCGGATCTGCGCAAGCGGCGTGATGCCGGCGACCGGCTTCTCGATGGCCGGAACTGCCGCACGGGCAGGAGAGGTAAAACTGCTCCCTGAAACCAATGCGCCTGCGCCGATCAGGCCGAGGGGAAGAGCGCCGGCAAAAGCGCGACGGGACAGGTGGGTCATGTCAGTCCTCCATCGAGACAGGATGCGCTCCATGCGTCATCTATCGCTTACTCTATGCTCTCGGGATCCGATAGGGTATCATGGGCATCCGAGAAGGTTCCTCCTGAAAACTGGAAGGGTTCATGGACCGGTTGGAAGCGATGTCGATCCTGCTCGCCGTGGTGGATGCCGGCAGCCTTTCGGCCGGCGCACGGCAGTTGAAGGCGCCGCTGGCCACCGTCAGCCGCAAGGTTGCCGAGCTCGAAAGGCACCTCGGTGCGCCGCTCGTCATCAGGACGCGGCATGGCCTTTCGCTGACTGAAGAAGGCCGCGCATATGTGGCCGCGTCCCGCCGAATCCTGGACGATGTGGAGACGGCGGAGCGGGACGTGAGCGGCGACGGCCTCGGCCCGCGCGGGACGCTGCATGTGACCGCGCCGATCGTCTTCGGCGAGCGTCATGTGCTTCCGCAGACGCTCGCCTTCATGCAGGCTCAGCCGGAAATCACCGTGCGGCTGGCTCTCGTCGACCAGCAGGTCAGTCTGAGCGAAGACCATGTCGATGTTGCCGTTCGGATCGGTCATCTCCTCGATAGCGCTCTGATCGCAACAGGGGTCGGCAGCGTACGCCGCGTTGTCTGCGCCAGCCCCGACTATCTCGCACGCCGCGGCGTCCCGGCGCAGCCGTCCGATCTTGCGCACCATGACGGCATCAGCTTCCAGGGGTTCGCCACAGCGCCGGAATGGCGCTACCGGCGCGACAGTGCCGCCTTCACCGTCGAGCCCCGGCCGCGCCTCTCGGTCAACACAACGGATGCGGCGATCCAGGCTGCGGTGGCCGGGATCGGCATCCTGCGCGTGCTCTCCTACCAGGTCGCCGACCAGCTAAGCTCCGGCGAACTCGTCGAACTGCTGCCGGACTTCGCCCCCGACCCGCTGCCCGTCCACGCCCTCCACCGCCCCCTCGACCCGCTGCCATCGAAGATCCGCGCCTTCCTGGACTGGGTCGTTCCACGTTTGAGGGCGCAGGGGGCATTTTAGGTCGCGCTCGAAAGTCACGACTTAGGTATTCAGGCAATATCCGCTGTTGAACTGGCCTCGAGATGGCAGAGCGCAAATGTCACATCACGATATTTCGAGTGCTTCCGTTGATGATGGCACAACCCAGCGGAAACTGGTCGCGCGATTCATATCTCCGTGGTCTGTCCAATGCAGCATGGACGTCTGCTGCTCGAACAAAGCTTTGCGAGTGGTGGAAAAACAACTCCATCCTTGCTCAGTGGCCAGACATTTCTTCCTTTCATCGATCTTTCTGTTTAAATGATGCATCGCCACGTGATTCAAAGATGGAGGCTCTATGTCTGACCAGCCCGAGACAAAGCAGGCACTGATCCCGCTGACCGCTGCCATCGTCAGTGCCTATGTCACCAGCCATCGGCTGCCGGCGGGACAGTTGACCGGGCTGATCGGCGAAGTGCATCTGGCGCTGAGCGGGCTGGGCAATCCGGTCGCTGTGCCGGAACCGGAAAGCAAGCCGGTGCCGGCCGTCCCGATCCGCAAGTCGGTCCAGGATGATTATCTGATCTGCCTGGAGGACGGGAAGAAGTTCAAGACTCTCAAGCGCCACCTGATGGTGCATTATGGAATGACGGCGGAGGACTACCGCGCCAAATGGGGCCTGCCGGCCGATTATCCGATGACGGCGCCGGCCTATGCTGCACGCCGTTCGGAATTGGCGGTCTCGGCAGGGCTCGGCCAACGACGGGCGGCAGCCACCAAGGCGGCGCCGGCTGTCGAGGATGAGGGGGAACCGAGCGTCCAACCGCGCAAGCGGGCAGGGCGGCCGGCCAAGCAGCCCGCCTCTTCCTGAGCGACAGGGGCAGTGCCGGCACAGGTGTTCGATGCGGTCTGGCTTCAGCAATCAGGCAAGCGCAGGTGATGCTTGCCCGGGAAACGTGCCGTCATCGTCGCCATACCAGAGTGTTTGGAGCTCGCGAGGCACCTTGTCCGGCTTGGAGTCGCCGATGAAGATGATGATCGGGCCCTGATCGGTCTTTTCGGGATCGTAGAAGTCGAGCAGATCGGGATGGCGCTGCTGGAGGAAATCCGGCAGGCGGCCGCTTCGGCGAAGAAGATGGTCGACGACGACCTGGTCTCCATGGACGGAGTTCGGCACGGCGCCGCAGGACCCCGGCATCATCCAGCGCTGCGGCTCGGCTTTGAAGGTTTCATAGAGATCGGCAAACGCCGTGCCGCGCCAGCGCATCAGTGCGGTTGAAAGCCGGCCTTTCAAAAAATAGTCCTCCATTGCCGCCGACCCCTCGTCCGTGATCGCCGAGGCATCGCCGCAGAAGACGGTGTCGAGGTCGCAGAGGATGGTCAGATCGTCGCTCACCTCGGGGCGAAAGGCCTCGAACTTCGCCCACCAGGCGGGCCAGTCGTGGCGAAGCGGGATAAGCTCCACACCCGGCACCGCGATCGGCAGGTCGCTCAGGCAGACGACGCGATCCAGGCCAGCAATCGACCGCCGCGCGCCGCGGTGCAGCCGATCCACCCAGCCCGCATCATAGCGCCCGCCGCTCTTCAGCACCGTCAGAAGCGTCGTCATTCGGCAGCGACCACCGTCAGGCGTGGCGCGGCCGCGTCCGAACCGGTCCAGAGCTCGTCCGCGAGGCTCTCCAGCCAGGTGGCCGCGTTGCGTGCCGCGTCTGGGTCGTGCAGCGCGCGAAGAGCGGCAGGGTCCAGAGCCTCGGCAGCGCCGAGAAGCGCCTGCCAGGCCGCATAGTCACCGGGCCAGGCGGGGGCCGTCACAGCAGCGCCGAGCGCGCAAAGCGCGTCCGCCTTGCGGTGCTGCTCGGCGAAGTATCGCCATTCCGGCATGACGACGAACTTGGCGCCGACGCGGGCGATCTCATGCACCGTATTGTCGCCCGCCGATGCGATGACGATATCGGCGGCGGCGATATGGTCGGTGACATTGCTGACCCAGCCGAGCTCGCGCAGGTTTGCAAAATCCGTCTCGTGCCCCTCCCGGTGCACCGGTCCGGCCACGAGCCACAGCGCGTCCGGGACGGCGCGGGCGCCCATGGTCAGCGGTGCGAACGGCGTTCCGCTGCCGCCGCCGCCGGTCAGCACGAGGATCACGGTCTGATCATCCGGAAGCCCAAGCTTCAATCGTGCCTCCGCCCGGCTCGGCACAGGATCGCGCGTCGTGCAGAGACCGCCGGTATAGGTCGTCTTGGCGCGCAGCCTGGCCGGGTAATCCGCCTGCTCCAGCCGCTCGTTAAAGGGCGCAATCAAGCCGACGGCCGCCTCGTAGGAGCCGATATGACCAATGTCGCTGCGATCGCCATGCATGCGGATCTGAACGGTCGGGACACTGGCGATCCGGCCGAGCATGCCGATCTCGGAGGAAACGTCCACCACGAAGAGGCCGACATCGCGGTCGTCCAGGTGATCGAGAATGGTGCGCATGGTGTGGCGCATCGAGGAAAGGCCAAGCGGCACGCAATGCATGACGGAAGGTGTCGGCTCCTCGAAGAGGCGCGGGGTGGGGACCGTGTCGCCGATCATGTTGGGAAGCGCGATCACCTCGATGCGGGGATCGGCGCCGGCAAACTGTTCGGGCGCCGCCGTCATGACCGAGACCGGCCGGTCCGAGCTCAGATGTTCGGCGATCGCCATGGTGCGGTTGGCATGGCCGCGGCCCTGATGATGGACGAAGAAGGCAATCGGCTTTTTCATGGGGCGGGTCCTGTCAGGAAAAGAGAACAGTGTCGGGCTGGCGGGCGGCGGCGATTTCCTGCGTGCCTGGATGACGAAGGATGCGGATGTCCGGCCTGTCGGCGGACCAGGCAATCAGGCCCCGTTCGGCGAACTGGCCGAGCCAGTAATCCATGCACCAGACGCCATGCTTGGCGCGGTAGAGGGCTGCATTGCGCAGAATATCGTCGAAGTGCTGGAGCGGGGGGATATGGACCGTGTGGTGCTGATGCAGCGCGCGGGCACCGCCCACGCGAAAGGTCGGAAGCCCGGCCTCGGCCGCACGCCGGGCGAGATCGGTTTCCTCGCCTCCATAGCCGTAGAACTTCTCGTCCATACCGCCGAGCAGCATCCAGCTTTTCCGCCGCAGCGCGAAGGAGAGGCCCCAGAGCTGGCCGGAGTCCGGCTCCTCGGCCATGCCGTGCGAAGGGAAGGCGGGCTTCGAGGGGTGCAGGACGCCGTCGCGCAGCAGCGTGTCGAAGGATAAGGTTTCGGAAGGCAGTCCGCCCGGCAGATAGAGCACCTCGCCGAGCATGACGCCGTCCCGCTGCGCCAGCGCCGATCCATAGGCCTCGACGGTGGTGGGCGAGGGAATGCAGTCGACGTCGAGAAAGATGAGATGCTCGCCGGCCGCCGCATCCGCCGCCCTGTTCCGCGCGGCCGCGAGCGGCAAAGCGTCGCCGGAGACGAAGACATGGCGAACGGGGAAGGGGAGATCCGGCAGCGTGTGCTCACGCTGCGGCTGCATCCAGGCAATGACCAGTTCCAGCGGCGCCACGGTCTGTCGCGCCAGCCCGCTCATGAGGGCACGGAGGTGGTCGATCCGACCCCGGACGATCGTCAGGACGCTCGCGGACATGCAGCCTCCGCCTTGCGACGAAAATGCAGGACGCCTTCGATGATACCGGCGGCATGCGTGTTCGAGGCAATGTAGGAGTGCTTGAGGGCAGGAAGCTTGCCGAGATCGTCTGAGTAGTTGGCGACGATGATCGACTGCGGGATCGATTGCAGCATCTCGATATCGTTGCCGGAATCCCCCGCAACGAAGACGGCGGTCTGGGCAAGGCCGTAGCGGCGGCGCACGTGATCGACCGCCGTGCCCTTGGATGCCTTGATGGGAAGAATATCGAGATAGCGCCTGTGGCTGTGGATGACGGAGGCGAGCAGGCCGGCATTCTGCAGGGCCCGTTTCACCCGCTCGATCGTGGCATGCGTGCCGTCGCTGAAATAGCTGAGCTTGAAGTCCCGCTGTTCCAGCGGTGCCTGCGGGGTCACGCCCTTGATCGTCCGCAACACGCGCTCGACGGACGAACGTTGCCAGTTGCCGCCGATCTGGTGCAGCCAGTCGTGGTCCTGCACATAGGACACGCCGTTTTCGTCCAGCGTGTAGATTTCCGAGCCGACGGAGGTGATCATCACCTCCGGGCGCGGAACGTCCTGCTGTTCCAGCACGGCCATGGCACTGTGGAAGGACCGACCCGTCGCGACCCCGAAGGCCAGGTTTTCCTGAACGCGCCGCCAGTTCCCGAATGCATGAAGATGGGGGACCGAACCGACGAGCGTGTTGTCGATGTCGCTGATCAGGAGCTGGATCGGCCGCTGAACGGCGGGCTCGGGCGGATGGACGAGGTCTGTCAGAAGCTCGCTGTATCGCGTCACGTGCCGCGACCAGTCGTAGGTGCGCACGGCAACATCCCCGTACTGCGAGAAGCGGTCCCAGAGGGTGTCGTCGTTCAGGATCTGCAGCAGGGCATCGGCAATGCCGTTCGCGTCGCGCGGATCGACCAGAAGGCCGTTGCCGCAGGTCTCGATGATGTCGTTCGGTCCGCCGCTGTCGGTGGCGACAAGCGGCAGGCCGACGGCCGCGGCTTCGAGCAGGGTCAGGCCAAAGGGTTCGTTCAGCGCAGGATTGACGAAGATGCCGCGGCGGTCGCGGGCATAGGCATAATAGGCCGGGATATCTTCGCTGCGGTGCGACTTCGGATAGGCGACCTTGCCGTAGAGATCGTGGCGGTCGATCAGTTGAAGCAGCTCCTTGAGGTTTTCCGCCATCTCCGCCTCGAGCGCATCGATGTCCCCGCGCGTGCCGGCGACGATGACGAGATTGGCGAGCGCCTGCAACGGCTTGGAGCGGCCGTAAGCCTCCACGAGGCCCGCAAGGTTCTTCTTCGTCACCGGTCGGGCGATGGCGAGGAGAACGGGCTTCTCCGGCTCGGTAAGAAAGCGGCCCAGCTCCTGCTCGACGGCGGACGAGGACTGCGCGCCGCGAAACGCCTTCAGGTCGCTGCCGGGCGGGAGCACGCGAATACGGCCGGGATCATAGTTGCGATAGCTCTTGTACTGCAGCTCCGCCTCGTCGCGCGAAGAGGCGATGACCAGCGAAGCCTGGTCGAGCGCCAGCTCTTCGGCGGCGATGCGCTCCTTGAAGCCGCGGTCGCCGGCGCAGGACGGCATGGCCTTCTGCTTGACCTTGCCCAGCGAGTGTCCGGTGAAGACGAAGGGAATGCTGAGCCGCGCCTTGACCTCCGCCGCCACCGCCGCCGCATCGGCATAATGGGCATGCAGCAGATCCGGCCGCTCCTGCGCGGACTCCAGATGCGCGATCAGCGCGTCCGAGAAGCTCTGGATCTCGCTGTGAAGATCTTCCTTGGCGAGATAGGCGGGGTCGTCAGTGGGGAAGCGAAGGATGGTCGTCTTCGGATCGACGACCTCTACGGCCCGGCGGTAGGCCTCGCCAAATCCATCGAAGGCCCGGGTCGCGATCACGGTCCTCGTCTCGGGAACCTCCGCCGTGCAGGCAGAGACGAGATCGAGAAGGTAGCGGATGTGTCCGCCCGTATCGGTTGTTATGCCATATTCGACATTGTTTCCGCGAAGGCACCCTTGAAGTGCGACATGAAGAACGAACATACATGATCTCCAACGCAGTCAGGACCATGCATGCCAAACCGCGACAGTGAACTGAGTAGGCCCATAAAAGTTGCACAGGTTGCTCCAAATATTTTCCCTGTGCCGCCGCACAACCATGGCGGGACGGAGCGCGTCATCCATGACCTCTCCGTCGGGCTTCAGGAGCTCGGCTGCGCGGTCACCCTCTTCGCCCCTTCGGACAGCACATGCCCCGTGCCGCAGGTCGGCGCGCTGCCGAGCCTGCAGTACCTGGAAAACCAGCACGGAACGGTGCCTCCGTCCATCCCATCCGTACTCGAAGCGGTGCGGATGGAGGAGCTGCGACAGGTCATGGATGCGTTCGACATCCTTCACTTCCATGGCGAATTCTTCCATGCGGCCCTGCTTGGTCCGCGCCGCCGAACCTCGCTGACGACCATCCACTGGCGGGTGGACGAGCTCGACCGGGCGTTGTTTTTCGGGGCTTTCCCCGATCTGCCGGTCGCCGCGATTTCGCAGGCGCAGGAGCGGGCGCTGCCTGTTTCGAACCGCGCCGGCGTGGTCCTCCATGGCGTCGATCCGACCCGTTTCGAACCGAACGAGACCCCACAACCGTACCTGGCTTTCATCGGGCGGATGACCGATCAGAAGCGGCCCGATGTGGCGATCCGTGTGGCGAAGGCCGCCGGCCGGCCGATCCGGCTGGCCGGCACGATCGACGTCGGCAACCCGCTCTATTTCGACACCTATGTCCGGCCGCAGCTCTCCGGCGAGGCCGAGTATATCGGCCCCGTGGACGACGCCGCGAAGAATCTCCTGCTGCGCGATGCAAGCGCGCTGCTTTTTCCGATCGACTGGCCGGAGCCCTTCGGCCTCGTCATGATCGAGGCCATGGCCTGCGGCACGCCGGTCATCGCCTGGAACCGGGGATCGGTGTCCGAAGTGGTCGAGCATGGCGTCACCGGCTTCATCGTTGACAGCGA
Source organism: Rhizobium sp. CC-YZS058 (assembly GCF_034720595.1). NCBI lineage: Bacteria > Pseudomonadati > Pseudomonadota > Alphaproteobacteria > Hyphomicrobiales > Rhizobiaceae > Rhizobium > Rhizobium sp. CC-YZS058. The sequence continues at coordinate 352,125 of NZ_JAYESJ010000003.1, forward strand.
AGACGAGGCCATTGCCGCGATCGGCCGGCTGGATCAGCTCGATCGCCGCCGCGTGCGTGCCAGGTTCGAAGCGCGGTTCACGGCGCGGCGCATGGCGCAGGATTATCTCGACCTCTATGAAAAGCTCCTGCAGTCATGATGCGCACGGCCCTGATCGCCTGGGACTACCCACCTTCGCCCAGCGGCCTTTCAACGGCGGCGCGTGAAATTGCCGAAAGCCTCGTGATGCAGGGCTGTGACGTGACCGTCTTTACCGGTGATCGGAGCGGCACCGGCGTCACCAACGGCGTTCGAGTTGTTGGGTGCGAGATCCCGCAACGATCGCGCTTGGGCCGGATGCGCAGGTATGCCGCGCTCGGCCACCTCGCCGCGCCGCTGCGCTTCCGCGATGCGGTGCTGGCCGCCCATGCCGAGACGCCGTTCGACGTGGTGGAGGCGACCAACTGGTATGCCCCCGCAGTCCTGCTGGCGGGGCGGACGGGACTGCCGCTCGTCACCCGCAATTCCACCCCAGCAGCCTGGTCGCGGGAGGCGGCCCAGTCGCCCCGCAACCGGTTCGACAGCTGGGCGGCGGACCGCTTGGAGCGCCGCCAGGCCGCGGGCAGTGCTGCCCTCATCTCGAACACCGCCGAGCATGGGCGGCGGATCGAGACGCTGTATGCGCTTGCAGCAGCGCGGGGCGGTCGGCAGCAAGCCCATGAAACGATCGGCCTCTCGCTGGCCTCGTCCGTTCTGGAGCGGGCTGCGCGCGCGGCTTATCCAAGAGGCGCCGGCCCCCTCAGCATCCTCTTCGTCGGCCGGGCCGAACCGCGGAAAGGCTTTCACGAGCTTGTGGAGGCTGTCGGACTTCTCGCTCCGCTCGTGGAGCGCGCCGAGCTTCCGGATTTCCGCGTCGCCCTTCTGGGAGTCCCCGAGGCCGATCTGCCCGCCAACCTCGATCCCGCCACGCGTCGCCACCTAAACCCTCTCGGGCGCCAGCCGGACGGCGTGCTGTTCGACCTTTACGAGGCCGCCCATTTCGTCGCCGCTCCCTCCCGCTATGAAAGCTTCGGCCTTGTCTACCAGGAGGCGATCGCCTTCGGCCGGCCGGTCGTCGCCTCGGCGGAGGATCCGAGCGCGCGCGCCTTTATCGGCAAGACCGGCGCGGGCCTGCTGGCCGAGCGGACGGACGCGCCAAGCATTGCGCAACAGCTGCGGCGCCTGCTCCAGTCCGAAGAGCTGCGCAGCCAGGTCCGCAGGCAGGCGCTGGAGGCGGCTGGCACGTTTACCCGCGCCACGCTGGGCGAGCAGACGGTGGCGCTCTATCGGAAAGCCATCGCGAACGCGGCAGCGAGCAGTAGACTAGACGGGAGCACACAATGAGACGCACTGCCATTATCGGCAATGCTCCGGAGTTCGACGGCACGAGCTTCGAACTCGACGCCTACGATCATGTGGTCCGCTTCAACAACACCGCAGGCCTCGGGGCGACGGCCGGCGCGCGGACGAATGAGCTGGTGCTGGTCAGCCGCGGCGGCCAGCCGGCCGAATGGCTGGCGGATCCGGGCTTCGTCGCGCGGCGCGCCGTGCAGGATGCCGCGCAGATCACGCTCGTTTTCCCACCCTCGACCAAGCCGGCGGACGAATGCCATGCGCATGGCCTGATCGCGCGCCTCGCGCCGCTGGGCAAGGTGATCGGCTGGATCGACGAGGAGACGGAGGAGCGAGCCCGCACGGCGCTGACGGACCAAGGCGGCGACGCGCGGGCGGCGCTCAGCTCCGGTTATCTCTACACGTTCCGCGTGCTGGAAGCCGATCCCGGTGGCGTGCCGCATGTCTTCGGCTTCGGTTTTGCAGGCTGGGACGGCCATGCCTGGGCTGCGGAGCGAGCCTGGTTTCAGGCCGCTCACGAGGCCGGCCGTCTCGTTCTCCACCCGCTTGATCCGCCGGTCCGGTGATGGGGCCGGATGACACGCCGCAGCTCTCCGGACGCTGCCCGCTCTGCCGCGCGCGGGGTCTTCAGCCGACCGCGCGGAGCCTGCGTCACGGCGATGGACGACGCCACTTCGCCTATGTCTGCTCGCATTGTGGTCTGCTCCTCGATGAGAATAGCCGGAATGATGAGGCGGCGAACGCCTTCTTCCAACGGCTCATGTCCTGCGACGTGATAGAGCCGTCCCTGAATGACCCTGTAGGGTTCGATCTCTACACGCTGCGAACGCTTGCCAGCCGGTTCGACCTTGCAGCGCTGCCGGCCGATGCGGCCCAGGCCGAGGGCCTCGAAATGCCCCATGCGGACCTCGCCGCCCGCGCGCGCCTCCTTCCTCTTGCGGCGCTGGCGCCGACGCCAGTATCGGTTGGCGTCATATGCAGCGAGAGGGAGCTGGCGACGGTGCTCGATCGGGCAGGAGACATGCGCTCCTGGGCGCGGGAACTCGTCGTTCTCGTCGATCGTCCGGCGACCACGCCCGCGATCCGCGACGCGTTCGTGGCGGTCCTGTCCCGTCCGCTCGAGGGCAATTTCGCTGCACAGCGCAATGCCCTGCAGGCGCACTGCGCAAGCCCCTGGGTGCTGCAGCTCGATGCCGACGAAAGCCTGTCGGACGGTCTCGGGTCTCGGCTTGGCCGCTTCGCCGCGCTCGCCGATCAGCAGGGCGCAGTGTCAGTCGGCCTGCCGCGGGAAAACCTGGTCGAAGGGCGCCTGACGGACCTTTATCCGGATATCCAGTATCGCCTGAACCGCCGAGAGATTCTCTTCGAGGGTGTCGTGCACGAGCGCCCCGTCCGCCCCTGGCAGAAGAGCTTCATCACCCTTTCCGGTGCCATCCGCCACCATCTGACCGCCGAGCATGTCGCGAACCGATCCGGGACCTACGAAGCTCTGAACCCAGGTGGTGGTCGATTGTTCGAGGCGGCCGCGCTTTCACGCGCCTATTCGCCTTTTTAGGGATGGTGCCGAATGCGGGGACAGGTTCGAGAACGGATCGGTTTGCAGAAGGGCTCGGGGTTTTCATAGCGAGAGGAGGGGCGGGATGAGATCGAAATGGGCGTGGTGGCTGTCGCAGATCGCACGGCGGATCTGGTTTCGCGCGACGCTGTTTTCCGTGCTGGCGGTCGCAACGGCGCTGCTCGCCGCCGTCGCGGCCCCGTATATTCCGGCCACGCTCCCTGGCCAGATCGGCGCGGATGCGGTGGACAACATCCTCAGCATCATTGCCTCCAGCATGCTGGCGGTGACGACCTTTTCGCTGAGCACGATGGTTTCCGCCTATTCCGCAGCATCGAGCAGCGTGACGCCGCGGGCAACGAGCCTGATCATGGAGGACAGCACGACCCAGAACGTGCTGGCGACCTTCATCGGCTCGTTTCTGTTCAGCCTCGTCGGCATCATCGCGCTCACCACCGGCGCCTATGGGGAAACGGGTCGGCTCGTGCTGTTCCTCGTGACCATCGGCGTGATCATTCTGGTCGTCGTGACGCTTCTGCGCTGGATCGATCACCTGTCCCGCCTCGGCAGCGTGACCGAGACGACGGAGCGCGTGGAAAAGGCCACGGCCCGCGCGCTGGAGACGCTGGCAGCCGCGCCCTATCTCGGCGGCCAGCCGCTGCGCGACGCGCAAGGGTGGAACAGCCCGACAGCTGCCCCGGTATTTGCTCCCCACGTGGGCTATGTGCAGCACGTCGACGTAGGCGCTCTATCAAACCTCGCCGAAGAGTTCGACATCGACATCGCCGTCGTGGCGATTGCCGGCACGCTCGTTTCGCCGAACATGCCTGTCGGCCTGACCAGCCGTTCAGTAAGCAAGGAAGTATGCGACCGCATCGCCGCCTCATTCTCTCTCGCCCATGTTCGCTCCTTCGATCAGGATCCGCGGTTCGGGGCCTCGGTGCTGACCGAGATCGCCTCCCGGGCTCTGTCTCCGGCCGTCAACGATCCAGGGACGGCCATCGATGTGATCTCGCGGGCGCTCCGGCTGCTCGTCCAGCATGCCGGCAATCTTGCGCCGGCGGACGCCGAGGTTTCGCATCCTCGGCTTCATGTCAAACCGGTGGCGCTCGCCGACCTGTTCGACGATCTGTTCATGCCCATCGCGCGCGACGGCGCGGCCCTCGTCGAAGTGGGTCTCAGGCTTCAGAAAGCCTTCGAGGCGCTCGCCTGCCTTCCCAATCGTGAGGTTCGTGCCGAGGCGCATCGCCACTCCGCAGAAGCGCTCAACCGCGCCGAGGCGGCCCTCGTCATCGACGCGGACAAGGATCGCCTGCGGCGGGAGGCGGAAGCGGTCAGGGTGCTCTGCATTCGGGAGGACGTGTCGCTGACAGGAATTTCCCGAGGGTGAGCCACGAGACCGTCTATCCCCGCCGGACATAGAGCTTGGCATCCGTCGCGGCCGCAAGAAAGGCGGCTCTGGCATCCTCCGGCTCACGCTCGCCCATCAGCACGGCAAGTGCCACTTCTCGTGCTTCCCGATAGGCTTTGGTGCCGAAGACCGGCCATCGCTCGAGGAGCGTGCGAGCCGCCTCCTCGGTGCTGCTGATCGTTCGAAATCCACCGCGATCGTTCTCCTCGAACGTCACCGGGCGTGCCCAACGCTTGGGATCCATACGCAATACCTCGTCAACGCAATACTCTCGCCATGAAACGAGACAAGACGCGACTCGTTCCGAACGAGGTGGGGTCTCACGCAGCGCCTCGCCGAAAGTCGGCCCATGATTGCCCCACCCCGCGGCGTCGGCGCTGGTGTGCGCGGACGGTGGAACAGGGGTGAGGGATTTGAGTTTCACTCGTCGGACTGCAAGGAGAGACCATGCCGCTCTGGCTGCAAGCGGGCCTTTGGGGCCTGGTCGGGGGATCTGCGCTTCTCATCGGCGCGGCCATCCCCTTCGTGGCGACGCTTTCGCAACGTGTCATCGCAGCCGTCATGGCGCTCGGCTCCGGTGTGCTCATCTCCGCTGTTGCCTTCGAACTGATGGATGAAGCCTTCGCTCGGGGCGGCTTCGACTCGACCGCCATCGGCTTCATTGCGGGAGCGGCCCTGTACACGGCTGCCAACCTCTATCTGTCACGGCGTGGAGCGCGGCACCGGAAGAGATCGGGATTTCATTCCGAGCAGAAACAGCAGGATGCTTCGGAAGGGTCCGGCGCAGCCCTTGCCGTTGGTGCGCTGCTCGATGGAATACCGGAGTCCATGGTCATCGGGGTCAGCCTGCTCAGCGGTGCGCATGTCAGCCTCGTCACAGTCTTTGCGATCTTTCTTTCCAATATTCCCGAAGGTCTGGCCAGCGCAGCCGGGATGCGAAAGGCGGGCCGCTCGACGCGCTACATCTTCGGCGTCTGGGGCGGCATCGCCGTCATATCGGGGCTCGCCGCGCTTCTCGGCAATGTGGCCTTCGCCAACACCAGTCCCGATGTGATCGCGGCGACAACGGCGCTCGCTGCGGGCGCAATCCTGGCAATGCTGTCCGATACGATGATCCCGGAGGCCTTCGAAGAGACGCATGACTATGCGGGCCTGATCACCGTAATCGGCTTCCTGCTCGCCTTCGTTCTTTCCAAAAGCGGGGGATGACGGCGGTTTCGCTTGGCCGGCTCAGCTCTGTCGTTTCTGCGTGATCAAGGCGCTGATCTGGTCCACAACCTCGGGTGCCACGGGTTGATAGACCATCATCGTCAGGTCCGGCCGGCCCTCGACGCTGAAGCTCGAAAACTCCAGTTCGATCGTTCCGAGGGTCGCGTGATGCAGGCGCTTGATGCCGTCTCGGATGCCGGTGACCTCATTGTCGTCCCACATCGCCCTGAACTCGGGGCTTGCGGTGCAAAGTTCGTCGACGAGCTGCGCGATCTCGCTTCCGGCGCCGGCGCGTGCGGCATCGGCCCGGAAGGCGCCGACGACGTAGCGCGCCACGGCGCGCCAATCGTCCTGCGCGGCGCGGACCCGCTCGTCGGCAAAGATCAGCCGCAGGATGTTGCGGCCGTCGCGCGGCAGCTTCGAATAATCGGTCAGGACCACCGTCGCCGCAAGGTTCCAGGCCAGCACGTCCCAGGTCGCGGTGCGAATGATGGCGGGGCTCAAGGGCATGGCGTCGAGCACATGCTGGAGACGCTGGCTGACAGCCTCGACCTGGCGATAGCGCTGCTCCGGTGGATGGCCGAAGGCGAGGATATGCAGGTGATCGCGCTCGGGGTCTGTCAACATCAGCCCTTTTGCCAGCCTGTCGAGCACGTCGGCGGAAGGCAGGCCGCCACGTCCCTGCTCCAGCCAGGTATACCAGGTGGCGCTGATGTTGGAGCGCTGGGCGACTTCCTCCCGCCGCAGGCCCGGCACGCGCCGCCGTTCGGCCGGGAGGCCGAAGGCAGCGGGGTCGAGCCGCCTGCGCCGGTCCCGCAGGAAGGTGCTCAGCGCATTCATCTTGCTGGGAGGCTCACGCAAACGGGTAGCTCCTATACTAGGATAAGATCACGTCTTTCATGGAACAGAGTGACAGTGCGAGGTGATCTCCGTCAAGACAGGAGATCAGTCATGCATGTTTATCTGACCGGCGCGACCGGCTTTATCGGCTCGCGCGTCATCGACCAGTTGCTCGAAGCGGGGCATCAGGTGACGGGATCGACACGGTCCGAAGAGGGGGCTCGCCGCCTGGCCAAGCGGGGCGTGACGCCCTATTCCGCGACGCTCGAAGATCCTGCGGCGCTTGCGCGCGGCGCGGAGCAGGCGGATGCCGTCATCCACACGGCCTTCGACCACGAATTCGTCAATTTCGCCGCCAATTGCGAAAAGGACCGCCGTGTGATTTCCGCCCTTGGCGCGGTCTTGCGCGGCTCCAGCCGGCCGATCCTGATCACGTCCGGCGTGGGCATGGGCGACCCGGGGGACGGCAGTCTGGCGCGGGAGGAGGTCTTCAACCGGTCGCACAGCATGCCCCGCGTCGCCTCCGAGCTGGCAGGTCAGGATCTGCTGGACGCCGGCGTCAATCTCGGTGTCGTGCGCCTTCCGCAGGTTCATGATCCGGTCAAGCAGGGCCTGATTACGCCATACATCGATTTGGCGCGGGAGAAGGGCACGGTGGCCTATATCGCGGACGGAGCCAACCGTTTCGCGGCCGCTCCGGTCGAGGATGTCGCACGGCTTTATGTCAGCGCACTCGAACGCGCGGCGCCGGGGGCGCGCTACCATGCGGTGGCGGAGGAAGGGGTCGCGCTGCGCGAAATCGCCGAGGTCGTGGCCGCCGGCATGGGGCTGCCGGCCGTTTCTCTTTCGCCGGATGAGGCCCGCACGCATTTCGGCTGGTTCGCGATGTTCGCTGCGGCGAACTTCGCCGCATCCGGCGCCTGGACGAAGCAGACGCTTGGCTGGCAGCCAAAAGGCCCGTCACTTCTCGAAAACCTGCGCAGGATGGACTATGCGCCGGTGGCTTGAGGGGTGAGGACGACGCTCAGGCGAGGCGCCCTATGTCAGGTCGTGCAGCGCCTTGCCGAGCGGCGGTCCGATCTCGAATTGCGAGAAGCGAACGTCGAGGCCCGCGCGTTCCGGCGTGCAGCACATCGGCCCGACCTGATAGTGCGCGGCGACAGGGAAGGGGCAGAGGCGCAAAAGCGGCCAGCGCTTCCCGTCCGGAGAGCACTGCAGGCGCAGGACGCCTTGCGATACCGTGACACGCAGGAAGAAGTCTGATGGATCGCCTTGGTAGGGGGTCGACGTCCAGTCGGAACGTCCCAGCGTCAGCACGCTGCCGATGCAGGCGCTGCCATCCGATAGCTCGATCCCCGCCTTGATCCACCGCGTCTCATCGATGCGCAGCATGATCTCTGCCTGGTCGTAGAGCGCCTCATAGCACGCCTGGATCCGCAGGCTCGCGGTGAAGTCCCCCTCCCAGGATGCCGCGAAGAAATGGCCGTTGTCGTGGGTGAAGCCGTAGTACGTCTCCCGCCAGAAATCGGTCTTTTCGTCGGTGGTGACCGACAGAACCTCGTCCTCTAGAGACCAGATGCGCGGCTCGTTCTGCCATGTGCACAGATTAAACAACGCCTGTCCTCCCGCCTGTTTCCGCCTGCTGCGAGCCACTATCGGGCAGATCATGCGCCGACATCAAGGGTGTGATGCACCTATTGGATCGGCCAGACGAACATCAGCGCCGGGATCGAGACCAGGATGATGATGAGCGAGAGCGGCAGGCCAAGACGCGGATAATCGGAAAACTTGTAGCCGCCGGGCCCGAAGACAAGCGTGTTGCACTGATGACCGACGGGCGTCAGGAAGTCCGATCCGGCGCCGATGGCGACGGCCATGAGGAAGGGTTCGGGACGGAAGCCGAGATTGGTGGCAAAGGTCGCCGCGATCGGCCCCATCACCAGCACCGTCGCCGCATTGTTGAGGAAGGGCGTGACGGCCATGGCGGTAATGAGGATGAGCGCAAGCGCCGCCCAGGGTGGAAGGCTGGCCGCCACGCCGCCGAGCCAGCTTGCGATCAGATCGCTCGCGCCGGTGCTGCGCAGCGAGTCGGAAACGGGAATGAGAGCCGCGAGCATGATCAGGATCGGTCCGTCGACCGATTTATAGATGTCGCGCAGCGGAATGGCCTTGAAGATGACCATGCCGAGCGCCGCGGCGAAGAAGGCGACCGAGACGGGCGCGATACCGACGGCCGTTGCCGCCATGGCAAGCGCCAGGATGATGAGCGGGATGAAGGCGCGGCGCTGTGTGCCGAGCAGAACCTCGCGCTGGGCAAGGGGCAGCAGCGAGAGATCCTGCAGGATCGTCGTCAGGCTGGCGGGGCTGCCCTGGAGAACGAGAACATCGCCCGGCGCGATTGTCAGGCTGCCCAACCTCTCCTTCAACCGTTCGCCGCGTCGGCTGATGGCGATCAGATTGACGCCGCGCGTGTAGGAGAGAGCCAGCGCCTTGGCGGACGACCCTGCGAGCGGGGACTCCTGCGTGACGATCGCTTCCAGCGCGGTCAGGTCCGCCGGTCCTTCAGGCGTCTTGTCCAGCGGTTTGCCGGAGAGTTTCAGCGAACCGCCGGACACGACGCGATCGATCGCTGCGGACGACCCTTCGAGCAGAACGACATCATCCTGCCGCAGCGTCAGATCCGGGAAGGGAGCCATGCGGGTCGCACCGCGCAGAACGGCGCTGGCCACCACCTCGCCGTCGCCGAGGCTGAGAAGATCGCTCAGGGCCTTGCCGAGCAGCGGCGACTCCTCGGCGATCGACACTTCGCTCACGTAGTTCTTGATCTCGACGGCATCCTCGATCGAACCGCCCTGCTTGGTGCGGCTCGGGACCAGCCAGTGGAAGAACAGCAGGAAGGAGATGCCGACCAGCGCCAGCATGCCGCCGACGGGCGTGAAGTCGAACATGGTGAAAGGCGTGCCCGTCAGTTCCTGTCTCAGCCGGGAAACGACAATGTTCGGAGAAGTGCCGATCTGCGTCATCAGTCCGCCGAGCAGGGCCGCGAAAGCCATCGGCATCAGATATTTGGACGGCGACGCGCCGGATTTCTTGGCGAACTGGAAGGCGACCGGCATCATGATCGCCAGGGCGCCGATGTTCTTGATGAAGGCGGAGAGGAGCGCGACCACGATCATCAGCAGCGCCAGCTGCGTATGCAGCGTGTTCAGGTTCGGGAAGAATTTCTTGATCAGGATATCGACCACACCGGAGCGGGCGACGCCGGCGCTAACCACGAGCGCGCTGCCGACGATGATGACGATATCGTCCGAGAAGCCCGAGAAGGCCTTGTCGGCCGGCACGATCCCGACGGCGACGGCAACGAGGAGGGCGGAGCAGGCGACGATGTCGTAGCGGAACCGATCCCAGATGAACACGACCATCATTGCGGCAATGACGGCAAAGGCGAGGATCTGCGGCGTTGTCATGAAGAACCATGCTGGGAGGCTGAGAGCCGAAGGCCATCAGGCGCGCGACGGCGCTGCCCTAAACAATGCGCGTCCCAACTGGTTCCGGCAAGCACCCTCGTAAGCTGAAGATGACGTCCGCTGCCGGAAACGTCGTCGCACCGCAGCCTAGCAGACCCGCACTCCCTCGCGCCAGACGCCTGAGACGAGCGGCGGACGGTCAGGCGTTGTCCGCACGCGGATGAGATCGGCGCGACGGCCGATTTCGATCCGGCCACGGTCGTCGAGCCCGGCAGCTTCCGCTGGATTGGCGGTCACCAGCCCGACTGCGGCGGGGAGGTTCATGAGGCCCCGCTCGGCCAGCAGGAACACGGCCTGGAGGAGGCTGAAGGGCACATAGTCGGAGGAGAGGATGTCGAGCGCGTCGTCGGCCAGAAGGTCAAGCGCCGAGACATTGCCGGAATGCGACCCCCCACGCACTACATTGGGCGCTCCCATCAGCACCTGCAGGCCATGGGCGCGGGAAAGGGTTGCCGCTTCGCGTGTCGTCGGGAATTCGGCGAGCGCGATACCGAGCGTGATACCCTCCGCCACGTGGTCCGCCGTCGCATCGTCATGCGAGGCGATGGCGATGCCCGCGGCCCGGCAGCGCTCGGCAAGCATCGCGCGGTGTCGATCGGAATAGAGCGCGGAGTCGGCCAGTCGGCGCTGGCTGAAGGCCTCGAATTCGACATCCGACAGCTTCTTCTTGCCCTGATAATAGATCCTGTAGGCCTCCAGGCTGACGAACTGACGCTGGCCCGGCGCATGGTCCATCAGCGAGGCAAGCCGGACGCGGCTGTTGCCGCTGATCTCGTCGAACCGTTCGACGACGTCGGGGACCGAAACCTCGCAGCGCAGATGAATGAAATGCTCGGCCCGCAGGCGGCCCGCTGCCTCGGCGGCGGAGATGGTTTCGGCCATGGCGGCCATGTCCGCCGAGCCGAGCTCGGTGTCGCCGTCAAGGCCCACCCGCAGTGCATCGAAGACCGTGGTGATGCCCGAGCTCGCGATCTGCCCGTCATGGGCCTGCAAAGCGGCCTCCATGTTCCAGCGGACCTTGGGCCGCGGCTGGAAATGGGTTTCCAGATGGTCGGTATGCAGCTCGACGCAGCCCGGCATCAGAACATCGCCCCCAAGATCGATGCCGCGGGTCGAGGAAGAGCTGTCGATCTCGGCAATCCGCCCGTCGCGCACCAGAAGGCTGCCGGTGAAGCTCTCCTCGGGCAGGACGAGCGTGCAATTGGTGAAGATGGTTTCAGCGGACATGGGCGACTCTTGAAGGACGGATACGGGACTACAGGACGAGTTTGCGCAGCTGCTGGGACAGAAGGTCCATCAGCGAGACGGTGATGACGACGATGACGAGGACGGCGGCGGCCTGCGAATAATAGAAGCCGCGAATGGTCTCGAACATCACCTGCCCAATTCCGCCGGCGCCGATCAGGCCGAGCACGGTGGCAGAGCGGATGTTCGATTCCAGCCGGTAAAGGGAAAACGAGATCCAGAGCGGCAGGACCTGCGGAATGACGCCGAAGATTACCTGCTGCAGGCGCGAGGCGCCGGTGGTGCGGATGGCCTCCACAGGGCGTGGATCGATCGCCTCTACCGCTTCGGAGAAGAGTTTGGCGAGAATGCCGGTCGTGTGCACGAAGAGCGCCATGACACCCGCAAAGGGGCCAAGGCCGACGGCGACGACGAAGAGCACGGCGAAGACGACCTCATGGATGGCGCGGAAGAAATCCATGAGCCGGCGAACGGGCTGCAGCATCCACCAGGGCGCCATGTTGTGGGCGGAAAGAATGCCGAACGGAATGGACAGGAGGATGGCGAGAACCGTGCCCCACAGCGCGATCTGCACCGTGACGATCATCTCTTCGAGATAGTAGCGCCACTGGCCGAAATCCGGCTGCAGGAAGCCGCTGGCATAATCGGCCATGTTGCCGGAATCGGTGAAAAGATAGGTCCAGCGGCTCATTTCCGCCGGTCCCCAGCTAAGGCCAAGGGCTGCGAGCAGCCCGGCGAGCAGAAGCAGGTTTCGCACACTGGAGCGGGAGGCCCGGGTCCGGCTGGCCGCTTCGGCATGGGTCAGGGTCGCGTGGCTCATGGCATCGGCTCCGGTTGGGATCGCTGATCGGCGGCAGGGCGGGGAGGCAAGGGGCCTCCCCGCCGCCTCCGTCAAATCAGCCCTTGGTGGCTGCGGCGAGTTCGGCCTCGTAGGCGGCCTTCTTCTCGTTGAGCGGCTTCAGCTGTTCGGCCTTGGCCTCGGCGGTGAGCGTCGCGTCGGCATTGATCTTTGCGATCGACTTCGACACTTCCATGACCCGGATCGGCAGGAGCTGGCGGTCGTCGGAGGCGCGGAAGGGCGCCCATTTCAGCCCGGCCAGGATTTCCTTTTCCTTGGCCACGTCACCGGTCGACTTTTCGGTGCCGTAGGTCAGGAAGAAGTCGCGGATCTTGGTCTTGGTGGCATCCGGCAGATCCTTGCGCCAGACGATCGGGTCGGACGGGATCAGCGGCGAGCGCCAGATCTCGCGGACCTTCTCGAAGGCGGCCGGGTTGTTCTGCTTGATCAGCGCCATGTTCTCGGTGTTGTTGGCGGCGGCATCCACCTGACGGTTGGCGACCGCGAGCGCGTTGGTCTCGTGATTGGCATTGGTGACCGTCTTGAAGCAGGTCTTGGGATCGATGCCGCGGTTGCCGAACACGAAGGTCATCGGCACGAGATAGCCGGAGGTCGAATTGACGTCGCCGAGACCGAAGCTCTTGGTCTTGTCGCAGGTCAGGAGCTCGTCGACCGTCTGGATCGGGCTGTCCTTGGGCACGAGGATCACCGACCAGTAGCCCGGCTCGCCGCCCTTCGGCACGCTCTGTACGAAGATCTCGCCATCGGCGCGGTCGACCGCTTCCATGGCCGACTTGTTGCCATACCAGGCGACCTGCACCTTGTTGAAGCGCATGCCTTCGATGATGCCGGCATAGTCGGAGGCGAAGAAAGGCTTCACATCGAGGCCGGTCTTGGCCTTCATGTCGTCGAGCAGCGGCTGCCAGCTCGTCTTCAGGTTCTGCTGGCTCTCGGTCGAGATGATGCCGAAGTTCAGGGTCTCCTCCGCGAGCGCCGCCGAGGACAGGGTGAGGGCGACGGACATCGCCGCCATGCTTTTCAGGATCGCGTTCATTTTCGTCTCCGGTGGTGTCGTTGGTCTCAGGCCGGGATCAGCCCCGGCTGCAGCTGCTTCGGTCCTGCCGTGGCAGGGGCCGACAGATCCGCCGGTCCATCCGGCAGAACGAGTTCTTCCGAGGCGGCGCCGTAGAGCTCGGCCAGGAAGCTGTTGGAAAGCGCGGTCGAGGGGCCGTCATAGACGATCGCGCCGTCCCGCATGGCGATGGTGCGCCGGCAATAGCGCCGCGCATATTCGACCTGGTGGAGCGAGACGAGCACGGTGATGCCGTCTTTCACGTTGATGTCGGAGAGCACATCCATCACCCGCCGCGCGGCCGATGGATCGAGCGCGGAAATCGGTTCGTCGGCAATCAGGATCTGCGCTTCCTGCACGAGGCAGCGGGCAATGGCCGCGCGCTGCTGCTGCCCGCCCGACAAGGTCGAGGCGCGCTGGGCGGCGACCTGGGGAATGCCGACCCGGGCGAGCGCGGCCTGCGCGCTGTCCTTCTCCACCCGGTTGAACAGGCCGAAGGTGCCCCGCCAGCGCGGGCAGCGGCCGAGATGACCGATGAGCACGTTGGTCAGCACCGAGAGGCGGCCGACGAGATTGAATTGCTGGAAGATGACCGCAACGCGGCCACGCCGCGCCCGGCGGATGAAACGGCCGCCGCTCTGCGTCAGCTCATCCAGAATGGTGATCCGCCCGCTCCCCTGATCGGCCGCTTCGAGCCCGGCGATATGGCGGATCAGCGTGCTCTTGCCGGAGCCGGAGGCGCCGATCAGCGCCACCATCTCGCCGCGTTCGAGCTCCAGGCTGACGGCCTTGAGAGCCTGCGTATGACCATAGGTCTTCGACAGACCGGAAACAGCGATCGCACTCATGCGGCATCCCCCTCGTTTCCGGCTATTGTCGCGCCGTTCCTCACGGCATGATGAAGGTTGGGTAACGGTTCGATGACATCTGCGCTGTCATGGCGGTCGACGAAGGCTTCCGCCGACAGGGTGCGGAAATCGGCGAGAGCCCGTTCGAGCGCGTCATGCGGCCAGTCCCACCAGGCGAGCCGGTCCATGCGCGCGCCGAGCGCTGCGGGAAAGCGCGGCTTGATCAGCCGGGCCGGCACGCCGCCGACGATCGTATAGGGCGCGACATCGCGGGAGACGACGGCGTCGGCCCCGATCACCGCGCCATTGCCGATCGTGACGCCGGACAGCACGGTTGCACCATGGCCGATCCAGACATCATGCCCGATCACCACCCGCCGCGCCCGCCGCCACTCGAAGAACTCAGCCTCGTTTTCTGCGCCGTCGAAATAGTCCGCGGCACGATAGGTGAAATGATGCAGCGTCGCCCGCCAGGTTGGATGGTTGGGGGCGTTGATGCGCACCGCGGAGGCGATGTTGGCGAACTTGCCGATCGTGGCACACCAGATCGCGCAGTCCTCCATCACGTAGGAATAGTCGCCGAGTTCGGTCTCGGAGAGGCGTGCGCCGGACGCCACTTCGGTGAAGCGACCGAGCGTCGACTGGCTGATTTCCGCTGTCGCGTCGACATGGGGTTTAAACGCGCTGAGCTTCGGCATCATGCAGCCCTCCGGGCGGAAAAGGCGGAGACGTCGATGGTGCGGGTCGCCACCGCATCGCGCACCGGCTGGTCGTGGAAGATGCCGAGGATCGCCGTGCCCAAGGCGAGCTTCTCGCGGATCATTGCGATGACCACATCGCGATTGACCGGGTCGAGCGACGCCGTCGGCTCGTCGAGGAGCAGGATCGGGTGGTCGGTGATGAAGCCGCGTGCGATGTTGACGCGCTGCCTCTCACCGCCCGAGAAGGTGGCTGGCGGCAGCGAGAACAGCGGCTCGGGCAGGTGCAGGCGGTGCAGCAGCGTGGCGGCCCGCGCCCGCGCCTTCTCCCGGTCCACGCCGCGTGCGACCAGCGGTTCCGCCACCACATCGAGGGCGGCCACGCGCGGAACGGCGCGCAGGAACTGGCTGACATAGCCGATCGACGACTGCCTCAGGGACAGGACGAGATGCGGATCGCCGGCGCCGAGATCGCGCGGCGCGCCGGCGCCGTCACGGATCAGGATCGCGCCGCGGTCGATGGCATAGTTGCCGTAGACCATGCGCAGGATCGAGGACTTGCCGATGCCGGAGGGGCCGCCGAGGACGACGCACTCACCGGCCGAGAGATCGAAGGCGACATGATCGACAACCGGCAGCCGCAGGCCGCCGCGCAGATGCATGGTGAAGGATTTGGCGACATCGCGCAGGCTGAGCACGGCATCGTCCGGCATGGGAAGGACGGGAGACGACATGGTTCAGCTCTCCGGGATCGAGGCGACGAGAAGTTGGGTATAGGCGTGATGCGGATCGTCCAGCACCCGGTCGGTCAGGCCTGCTTCCACGATGCGCCCGCTCTTCATCACGATCATGCGCTGCGACAGGAGGCGCGCGACGGCGAGGTCGTGGGTGACGAGAATGACGGACAGGCCGAGATCGGCGACGAGGGTGCGCAGGAGATCGAGCACGCGCGCCTGGACGGAGACATCGAGACCGCCGGTCGGCTCGTCCATGAAGATCAGCCGCGGCCGGGTGACGAGGTTGCGCGCGATCTGCAGGCGCTGGCGCATGCCGCCCGAGAAGGCGACCGGCTGATCGTCGATCCGCTCGGCGGCGATCTCCACCCGGCCGAGCCAGTCGATCGCCGTCTGGCGAAGGGCGCCGTAATGCCGCTCGCCTACCGCCATCAGCCGCTCGCCGACATTGGCGCCGGCAGAGACCCGCATGCGCAGCCCGTCGGCCGGGTTCTGGTGCACGAAGCCCCAGTCGGTGCGCATCAGGAAGCGGCGTTCCGCTTCGCCAAGCGCGGCAAGGTCGGCGAAGCGACCGTCGCGCATCCGATACTGCACGATCCCGCTCGTGGGCATCAGCCGGCCGGACATGCAGTTGAGCAGAGTCGTCTTGCCGGAGCCCGATTCCCCGACGATCGCCATGACCTCGCCGGGATGGACATCGAAATCAATGCCCGTGCAGCCGATGAAGCTGCCATAGCGGTGTTCGAGAGCGCGAACGGACAGGATGGGCTCGCTCATGGCCGGACCTCCAAGGGACGGCTTTCGGACTGAGGCAGCTCCGCGCCGTGATGGCCGTCTGCGCGGCGGGTTTCGCAATGATCGGTGTCGGAGCAGACGAACATTCGCCCGCCGCGATCGTCGGTGACCACCTCGTCCAGGTACACGCCGGCCGCGTCGCAGAGCGCGCAGCGCTGCGAGAAGCGCTGGACGGCAAAGGGGTGATCCTCGAAATCGAGGCTGACCACTTTGGTGAAGGGTGGCAGCGCATAGATGCGCTTTTCCCGCCCGGCGCCGAAAAGCTGCAGCGCCGGATTGTCGCTCATCTTTGGATTGTCGAATTTGGGGATGGGGGAGGGATCCATCACATAGCGCCCCTCGACCTTGACCGGATAGGCATAGGAGGTTGCGATATGGCCGTGCTGGGCGATGTCCTCATAGAGCTTCACATGGATAAGGCCATATTCCTCGAGCCCGTGCATGACCCGCGTCTCGGTCTCCCGCGGTTCGAGGAAGCGCAGCGGTTCGGGGATCGGCACCTGGTAGACCAGTGTCTGGCCTTCCTTCAGCGGAGTCTCGGGGATGCGGTGCCGGGTCTGGATGATCGTCGCCGCCTCGGTCCGCGTCGTCGTCTCGACGCCGGCGGTCTTGGCGAAGAAGGCGCGGATCGAGACGGCGTTGGTGGTGTCGTCCGCCCCCTGGTCGATCACCTTCAGCACATCCTCCGGGCCGAGAATGGCGGCCGTCACCTGAACGCCGCCCGTACCCCAGCCATAGGGCATCGGCATTTCGCGCGAGGCGAAGGGCACCTGATAGCCGGGAATGGCGATCGCTTTCAGGATCGCGCGGCGGATCATGCGCTTGGTCTGTTCGTCGAGATAAGCGAAGTTATAGGCGGGAAGGGTCATTCCGCGGCCTCCTGCTGGACAGGATCGAGATCGTCGCCCGTTTCATGAGCGGCCGCCGCACGGAGCCGGCGCAACAGGTCGAGTTCGGCGTGGAAGTCGACATAGTGGGGGAGCTTGAGATGTTCGACGAAGCCGGTCGCCTGGACATTGTCACAATGAGCAATGACGAATTCCTCGTCCTGGGCCGGCGCCAGCCGCTGCTCGTCGAACTCGTCGGCGCGCAACGCGCGGTCGACGAGGCTCATGGCCATGGCCTTGCGCTCGGACTGGCCGAAGACGAGGCCATAGCCGCGGGTAAAGCGCGGGCCCTCGCCCGACGTGCCCTTGAACTGCGACACCATCTGGCATTCGGTCACCCGGACTTCGCCGATGACCACCGAAAAGCCCAGTTCCGGGACTTCGATTTCGAGATCGACGAGACCGATGCGGATTTCGCCGACGAAGGGATGGGTCCGGCCATAGCCGCGCTGGGTGGAATAGCCGAGTGCCAGCAGAAACCCTTCGTCGCCGCGGGCCAGCGCCTGAAGGCGCAGGTCGCGCCCGACGGGAAAATCGACGGGATCGCGGGTGAGGTCGCCGGGCTGCGCATCGGAAGGGCGGTCGGGTTCGATCAGCCCTTCTGCATCGAGCAGATCGGTGACGCGCGGCGCCGCCTCCTGCGCCTCGACCGGCCGCCGGTTCGGCGGGGCGACGGGATGGTCGCCAGCCATGTCCGGGTCGATCAGGCGATGGGTATAATCGAAGGTCGGGCCGAGCAGCTGTCCGCCGGGAAGGTCCTTGTAGGTGGCGGAGATCCGCCGTTCGATATGCATCGCGGCCGTATCGACCGGCGTGCTGGCGCCGAAGCGCGGCAAGGTTGTACGATAGGCCCGCACGAGGAAGATCGCCTCGATGAGATCCCCCCGCGCCTGGCGGACAGCCATGGCGGCCAGCGCCGGATCGAACAGCGACCCCTCGGCCATCACCCGATCGACGGCAAGCGACAGCTGCCCGGCGATCTGGTCGATGGAGAGCGCGGGGACGTCGCGATCCCCTCGCCGACGATCGGCGAGAAGACGATGGGCCTCCTCGATGGCGGCTTCGCCACCCTTCACGGCAACATACATGGATCAACCCTCCTCGATCATGGTCGTGCGCGGCAATGCCAGCGCCTGCCCGCCGCAGGTCAGAAGGAGATCGTGCCCAAGCGGGAAGAGCGCGCGATTGGCGGCCTGCGCCGCGACGAAATCCGGAACGAGCCCCAGGGGCGCGATCCGCACCTGATGCTCGATGCCCGGCCCTTTCAGGATCAGCGACGGCCCGCCTGCAAAGGCAGAAACGGGAAGGATCAGAGTGGTGGAACGATCCGGATAGGCGCTCTCGCCCTTCGCGAAGGCAGCCCATCGCGCCGACAGCGTGGATGGAGCCAGGACCGCAAAGGCGGCGGATGCCGCTTCCGAAGCAAGGGGCGCCCCCGTCTGGAAGCCGAGCCAGGCGGCGCAGGACGCACGCAGATCCGGATCCTCGAGCCAGACCGGCGTATCATAATCGGAAAGCGCCAGGAGGAACGCGCCGGTCGCCATGCCGAGACGGGGCGGGGGCGCGCAGAACCCGTCCAGCGAGACGATCGTCCCCGGTCTGGAGAAGGCATCCATCACCCGCCGGAACACGGCCTGTGCCGAGAACGCCGTATCCTTGAACCCGCCGTCGGCAAGCAACGTGCTCATGCGTCTTCTCCCCGAACCATGGTGAAGAACTCGACCCGCGTCGCGGCGGTCTCTTCGGCTCTCTTGCGCCTCCGTTCGTTCGCCTCCGCCAGGGAGGGGGCGACAATTTGCGCATCGACCACCCTCTGCCACTCCGCCGTTTGCCCGAGAGCATCGCAGTGCGCGACGAGCGCGGCCTTGGCGGGGTCGCGGCCGAGGATGACGGCATGGCCGAGTTCGCCGCTCGGCAGGCGGACCGAGGCGCGGGTGACGCTGGCCTCGCCGAGATTGAAGGGCGCGCCGCCTCCGCCGATCCGCCCACGCACCATGACGAGGCCAACCTCCGGGCCGCGCACTGCCTCTGCGCGCGGCGCAGCCGACAGGTGGCGGTCATGCAGCCTCTGGAGGGTTTCGAGATCGAGCGCCGCCAGGGCGTCCAGTGTCCGTTTCCGTCTATTTCCGCTCATCTGCATCTCTCGTCGTAAGTTGTCTAATTGTTTAGACAACCAGTCTTGAGGCGTGTTATAGACCGTGGTCGATGACACTGTGATGACGAGCGGAGCCAGCAGGGCTGCCGGAGAATGCGATGAACGATCTTGATGACGGTGTGGCGCGGTGGCGGCGGGTTGCGGATGCCTTGCGGGGCGGCATCGCCGATGGATCGCTCGTCGGGCAACTGCCGCCGGAAGCGGAGCTCGCCGAACGCCACGGCGTCAACCGGCATACGGTGCGCCGGGCGATCGCCATGCTCGCGGCCGAAGGGATCCTGCGGGCAGAGCGCGGCCGCGGCACCTTCATCAATTCCGTTGCGCCGCGCATCACCTATCCCATCGGCGCGCGCGCGCGCTTTTCGGAAAATATGACACGCCAGTCGCTCGAGCCCTCGGGGCGGTTGATCGGCGCGGAAAAGGTTTCGGCGTCTGCGGGCCTTGCTGCGAAACTCTCGCTCTCACCCGGCGCGCCGCTCTTCAGGCTGGAACATCTGGCCGTGGTCGGCGGCGTTCCGCTGTCGCGATCCACCTCGCATTTTCCGGCGGAGCGGTTCCCGGAGATCGTCACCGCCTATGCCGAAACCGGCTCGATCACCCAGGCCTTGGCGCGATCGGGGCTCAGCGATTATCGACGGCTGGAAACAAGGGTAAGCGCGATGCATGTCCCGCCCGCCGATGCCGAACTCCTGCACTGCAGCCACGACGCCATCATCCTTATCAGCGAAGCGATCGACGTCGACCCCTCCGACACCCCGATCCAACACATCCGCACCCGCTTCCTCGCCGACCGGCTCGACCTGGTCTTCACGACGCCGATGGGGTGAGCGCTCCGGCAACGGAACCTGTCTTAAGCGATTGTGGAAATGCAGGTAGGAATTCCACGTTCGAAGAAGCAGATATTCAGATTTCTTGGCCGAGTTTAACGAATTCGATGCTGTCATCCTCTGCGATCGGCAGGAGGAGGTTTGCCCAGTCCCCGCCGATCGTATGGCGTCACATCGTATCACTTTCTTAATCAAGGTCGTCGCGGATGCAGGCTTTGTAAAGCCCCTGTGATGTTTCCCTTAGATCTGGAACCACCTGACTGCATTCCGCGAGAACGTTCGGACAGCGCGTCCGGAACACGCAGCCGCTTGGCGGGTTGGCAGGGCTCGGGATGTCGCCCGTCAGGATCTGCCGATCGCGTTTCGCATCGACATCGGGTGTAGGGATCGCGGACAGCAGCGCGCGCGTGTAGGGATGCTGCGGACGGCTGTAGAGCTCTTCGCTGCGGGCGATTTCCATGATCCGGCCGAGATAGAGGACGATCACGCGATCGCATATGTATTCGACTACGGCCAGATCATGGCTGATGAACAGCATGGTCAGTCCGAGACGCTGTTGCAGGTCTCGGAGCAGGTTGATGACCTGGGCCTGGATCGAAACGTCGAGCGCCGACACCGGCTCGTCGGCGACGATGAACTCAGGGGCAAGCGTCAAGGCGCGGGCGATGCCGATGCGCTGGCGTTGCCCGCCGGAGAATTCATAGGCGTAGCGGTTCATCGCATCGCCGGGCAGGTCGACCAATTCCAGGGACTGCCGCGCGCGAGCCACTCTTTCCGCGGCGTTGCCGATCCCCTGGATCCCGAGGCCCTCCGTCAGGATCTGCCCCACGGTCATCCGTGGCGAAAGACTTGCGAACGGGTCCTGGAAAACATACTGCATGCGCGGCCGGGCCTTCTGCATCTCCTTCGCAGAAAGCGTCGTCAGTTCCACCCCGTCGTAGCGGACGCTTCCGGAGGACGGTTCGACAAGACGCAGGACCGATCGTCCGATCGTGGTCTTGCCGCTACCGGACTCGCCGACGAGACCGACGACTTCGCCCTTGCCGATCTCGAAGGAAACGTCATGGAGGATCGTGAGCCTCGAGCCGCGGTCGTCGTAATGTTTCGAGAGGTTGCGAACCGACAGGAGAGGAACCGCCATCTCACAACTCCTCCCAACGAATGCATCGGCTGCCATGATGTGGATTGACGTGTAGAAGTGGTGGTATCGCCTGGCGGCATGCTTCGACAGCGAAGCGGCAACGCGGTTCGAAGGCACAGCCCGGAGGCATGTTCGTGAGGCTCGGCACGACGCCCGGGATCGCGGCAAGCTGCTCGCCGGCCTGCTTCATACGGGACGCATCACCGAGCCTGGGCATCGAAGCGAGCAGGCCGATCGTGTAGGGATGACGCGGTCTGCGGAACACCTCGCTGACCGGGCCAGTCTCAACGATCCTCCCCGCATACATGACTGCGACCCGATGAGCAATTTCCGCGACGACCCCCAGATTGTGCGTGACGAACAGCATGGCCATCCCGCGTTCGCGTTGAAGCTTTCGAAGGAGGTCCAGGATCTGGGCTTGGATGGTGACGTCCAGCGCCGTGGTCGGTTCGTCGGCGATCAGCAGAGTGGGATCGCAGGCCAATGCCATGGCGATTGTCACCCGCTGCCGCATGCCGCCCGATAGCTCATGAGGATACTGGCCGGCCCGTCGCCGCGCGTCCGGAATGCCAACCATTTCGAGAAGGGCGACCGCGGTCTCCATTGCCGATTTCCGGTCTGCATTCCGATGGATTCGGATCGGTTCCGCGATCTGGTCGCCGACGGTGAAGACCGGGTTCAAGCTGGACATCGGCTCCTGGAAGACCATTCCGATATCGTCGCCGCGGATCGACCGCATCTCGCTTTCACCGAGGCGGACGAGGTCCGCCACGGTATCGTTCTTCCGTTTCAGCCGGACGCTGCCGGAGGCGATCACGCCCACCTTTTCGGTCAACAGGCGCATCACCGACAGGCTGGTGACGGACTTCCCGGAGCCGGACTCCCCGACCAACGCCACTGTTTCTCCAGCGGCGATGCTCAGGTCGATGTCACTGACCGCCGTCACGTCACCCGAACGCAGACGGAAGACCGTTCGTAACCCGCTGACTTCCAGGATCGTATCGACGACCGGCATCATGGTCTCCATCACGGAAGCAAGCCTGTGGCATGCAGGATGGAATCGATCTTCGCGGTTTCCGCTTCGTTCAAGGCGGCGCGGGGGCGTGGCATCAGTGCCGTATCGATGACGCCGAGACTCTTCATGGCGGCCTTGAAGGCTCCGATGCCCGATGCGCCCCCGCTAACCCGGTTCCTGCCGACCCAGACGATTTCGAAGAGACGGCACAGACGTTCCTGTTCTTTCCGTGCCGCCGACCAATCGCCACGCTGAGCGGCATCCCAGAGACGGACGTATCCGTGCGGATCGACATTCGCGATCCCGGGGACGACGCCGTGTGCGCCCATCAGAAGGGCGCTGTCGACCACGATCTCCGAGCCCGTCATCGCGAAGAACTCCTTGTTGTCGGCAAGGTCCAGCAGCACATAGCGGAAGTTCCCGTCGTCTCCGCTGGAGTCCTTCAGGCCGACAATGGTTCCTTCCTTCGCGAGCGCCACCGTTGTCTGACGCTGCAGTTTGGCATGCACGCAAACGGGAATGTCGTAGGCGATCAGCGGCACGTCGACAGCGTCATGGATATAGCGGAAGTGGTCCAGGATCTCGGCCTGACTGGTGACGGTGTAGTACGGTGCGGTGACGACAACCGCGTCCGCACCGGCGGCCTTCGCGACTATCGCATGTTCGATGACGAGGTCCGTCGTCGCATCGATCACGCCGGCGATGAGCGGAACGCGGCCGTTTACGATCTCCGCAGAATGCTCGATGATCCGCTGTCGCGTTTCCTTGTCGAAAAACACCACCTCGCTCGACGATCCGAGCACGAACAGGCCGTGGCAGCCCGCATCCAGCAGACGTTCGAGGACCCGCGTATAGGACGGATAGTCGACGGTAAAGTCGGCATTCAGCGGCGTGACGACCGGGGGGACAACACCCTTAAACTTGTTCATTCTCTTTTCTCTTTCTGTATCATCTGTTGTCGGCACGCGGGTCGAACGCGTCCCGTAGACCGTCGCCGATGAAGTTGATGGCCAGGACGGTGGCGACCAAGGCAAGGCCGGGGAACATCCATTGCCAGGGATATTGTTCGAGGACCGCAGTGGAGCGCGCGGCGTTCAGCATGTTGCCCCAGCTCGCTGCCGGAGGGGCGATCCCGAGTCCAAGGAACGAAAGGCCGGCCTCGAGCAGGATCGCGTTGGCGATCTGCAAGGTGGAGAAGACCACGAGGATGTCGATCGAGTTCGGCAGTCCATGACGGAAAAGCAGGTGTGGCAGGCCAGCGCCCATTCCGCGAGCGGCGACGACGAAGTCACGCTCGCGCAGCTCCAGAAGACGGGAGCGCACCAGGCGTGCCAGCAGCGGCCATGACAGGAGCGAGATGACGAAGATCGTCGGCCAGATGCCCGTACCCGCGATGGACGCCATCACCAGCAGGAAAATGACGGGCGGAAGCGTCATGACGAGATCCACGAACCGCATGGTCACGGTGTCAGCCCAGCGTCCGGCAAGGGCAGAGATCGCTCCCACCAGAAAGCCGATGATTGCCGAGATCGCCGTCGAAACGATCGCTACCAGCAGGGAAACACGCCCCCCATCCATCACGCGAGCGAAAATGTCTCGTCCGACCCCGTCGGTACCGAGCCAATGCTTGGCCGATGGCCCCGTATTCATGGCCAGAAGATCGATGTCGTTCGGCTTGAATGCCCACCAATAGGGATAGGTAAGAAGAGTGGCCATCAGCGGAATGATGATCGCGATCCCCACCAGCGCCGCGCGATTGAAGCGAAAGCGTTCGAGAGCGCGGGCGACCGGGCCGGGGCTGCGCGGTATGGGGCGTGTCGTCAGTGTGGGCTCTTGCATCACTCAACCGACCTTGATCCGCGGATCGACCAGCGCGTAGGCGAGATCGGTCGCCAGGTTGACGACGATCACGCAGGCCCCGATGACAAGGGTCGCACCCATGATCACCGGATAGTCGCGTGTCTCGACTGCCGTCACCAACAGCAGGCCCATCCCCGGCCAGTTGAAAACGCTCTCTATAAAAATCGCGCCGCCGATGGCCAGGCCGATCGTCGAGCCGATCAGCGTCACCACGGGGAGCAGGGCGTTTCGGAGCGCGTGCTTGGAAATCACCCAGAATTCGAAGACGCCCTTTGCGCGCGCTGTCCTCACATAGTCCTGATTAAGAACCTCGAGCATCGAGGCGCGCATATACCGCATGATCATTGCTGCCTGCGCCATCGACAGCAACGCTGCCGGAAGGATCAGGTGATGGAGGAGATCGACGATCGAAAAGGTGCTCCCGGGCGTCAGCATTCCCCCTGATGGCATCCATTTGAAATAGACGGAGAAAACGTAAAGGCCGACGAGGCCGCTCAAGAAAGCGGGGCTGGAGATGCCTGTGACAGCCAGAACAGAGAAGGTGACGTCCGCAACGGAGTTTCGCCGTACCGCGCTGATGATCCCAGAGGCGATGCCAATCACGATCGCGAGCAGGATCGCGGTTCCCATCAAGAGGACGGTGGGTCCGATCCGCGACATGACGAGGGACAGGACCGGTTGGTCGGGCCGTTTGATCGAGAATCCGAGATTGCCCATAGCAGCCTGCTGCAACCACGCGACATATTGGATGGGAAGGGGTTGATCGAGTCCGAGGCTCGTGCGGAGGTTCTCCATGTCCGCGCGCGACATCGGCGTGTTGGGATTGATATAGGCATCGATCGGATCACCCGGCGTCAGGCGGAGCAAAACGAAGACGAGAGCGCTCAACGCAAGCAGCATGCCTGCGCCGATCAGCAAGCGCCGAAGACTGTAGTTCAGCATGACCAGTTACTCCGGTGGACCCTGAAGTCGGCTGGTATCGATCCAGCCGACCTCGCTACCCTCTGAGGGTATGTCTATTCGGAAACGGTCAATTTCTCGGGTTGGGCGGCATAGGGGCCCCCACCCGGTGCCGGCGTCCAGACGAAGTCCTTCAGTTTGGAGGACGCAACGCCGTAGCGGTTGGCGACCCAGAGGGTTGCCCATGGCAGTTGGCTGTTCATGACGCGGCAGACGTCCTGATAGCGATTGTCGCGCTTGGTAACATCGGGCTCGGCGAGTGCCCCATCGAGCGCCGCGTTCAGCTCGGGCATGCGGGCGCGGACCACGTTCGGTCCTGCCGGCGGGATCTGCTTTTCATTCAGGCCGACATTGATGATGCTCGGATCTGGTCCGTTCTGGAGGCCAGCATAGACCATCTGGAACTGCGCCGTATCAGGTGTCGGGTTCAGGACGATGCTGTTGTAGGTCGGCGTGTCGACCGCACGTGGCGTCACGTTGATGCCGACCTGGGCAAGCATGGCCTGGACCGCTGCCAGCACATTCGTGGCGAGAGGGGTTGTGTAGTAGGTCAGCAAGGTAATCGGCATATCGCCGTTGATCGTATCCCACCCGGCCTCGCTGAGCAGCTGCTTGGCCTTCTCGGGGTCGTAGGCGTAGGCGTCGAGGTTATCTGGAACGAGCTTGTCGACGACATATGCGCAGTTCGCGGCCTTCGCGGCGCCGCCGTAGAGGCTCTGGACGATAGCGTCACGGTTGATGGCATGCATGACCGCTTGGCGAACGCGCAGGTCCTTCCAGATCGGCGAGTCGTGATTGAAGCCGAGGTAGTTGACCACGAACGAGTTCCCCTCGATGACGCGGTAGTCCTCGTTGTTCTGGAAGGCAGCTAGGTCATTGGAGTCGACGTAGGTAAACTGGATCTCGCCCGCCCGAAGGGCGGCGGTCGCTGCGGCAGGGTTTGCAAAATACCGGTTGATAACTTTCTCCAGTGCCGGCTTCCCAGCCCGGTAGTCCGTGTTGGCGGCGAGCTCGACGTACTGGTCTGTCACGTATCGTGTGAACTTGAACGGTCCGGTGCCGATGGGCGCGGTGGACCACCAGCTGTTCTTGGCGAGCTGGTCAGGAGCGATCTTGGACAGCGCGTGCTCCGGCAGCATCAGAACTTTGGTCATGGTGTCCATGAACCCTGCGGCTGGTGCGGACAGCTTGACCACCAGGGTCCTGTCGTCCGGCGTTTCGATCGCCGAAACAGTAATGAGCCGCGCCGCGAGCACTGAACCCGTCTTTGCATTCCGGGCTAGGTCGAGCGTGAATTTGGCGTCTTTCGCTGTGAACGCCTGCCCGTCATGCCACTTCGCATCGCTAAGTTTGAACGTGTAGGTGAGCTTGTCTTCACTTTCCTCATAGGAAGACGCAAGCACGCCGACGATCGTCCCGAGCGTCTCGTCGTAACTGACCAAAGGTTCGAAGTAGATGCTCAGCCAGGTGAAGCCGCTGGTCGCCGCCAGCGGATTGAAGTTGCCCTGAAGCCCTCCCGGCCCGACATCAAAGCCGCCAGAAAGCGTTGCAGCGGATGCTGCGGAGTTCAACGTCATCATCGCAGTGCTGGCAGTCATGGCCGACACAGCGATCGCGACCGCGACCTTCGATAATCTATTCACTGGCTTCCTCCCATGGGTGAACTCTTCTTATTGATCGCGATAACCTGCGAGATGCCCTCGTAGTGATCATGCATTCGGCGTTGTGCCTCCGCGATGTCCTTCGCTTCGACGGCTTCCACGATCGCAGCATGGGCTCTCCATGTGCCGATCGGATCGGAGTTGTCGAGGTTGACGAAGTCGGAGGCCTTGTAGAAGGCCAGCCAGAACACGTCGATCAAACGAGCGAGGGTCTCGTTGTTCTGGCATCGGAACAGGAGGGTATGGAACAGTTGATCCTCCGCGGGGAAGGGCTGCCCGCGTTCGGCAAGGACGCGCATCCGGTCGACGACATCCTGCAATTCGGCCAGGTCATCGTCAGTGATCATCGTCACGGTCTTTGCAATCAGTCCGACTTCCAGCGTCTTCCGGATTTCTATGACTTCTTCGATCTGGCGAAGGGCGCCACCCAAACCGTAGGCAAGGTTGTCAAGCAGCGGCTCGAAGGAAAAGGCCTTGACGAAGATTCCAATGCCGCGCCTGGATTCGAGGACACCCAGCGACTCCAGGGCCTTGATGCCTTCTCGCAGTGAGTTGCGGCTCACATTCAGTTGACTAGCGAGATCGGACTCCGCGGGGAGGGCCGCTCCAGGCGCCAGGCCATTCTCACTGATATAGGCCCTCAAGCTTTCCTGCACCGTAATGTGCAGGAGCGGCGCTCTCACCAGGGGTTTCATCGACTTGAGCGCCATCTGCCCAACAACTCCTTTTGACAGTCGTTAAGGGATATCCACTTGTAGGATAACCGTCAACCGGAATTTTGTTCACCTGCACTTGATGAGCTGCTCTTTGACGATGCCGGCGCGGTGATCGGCGTCGCGACCGGCGATATGGGCATCGAGAAGAGCGGAGAGCCGGGGCCGAACTTTGCGCGCGGCATGGCGCTGCTCGGCAAATATGTGCTGATCGGCGAAGGTGTGCGCGGCTCGCTCGCCAAGCAGCTGATCGCCCGCTTCGATCTCGCCAAGGACCGGGAACCGCAGAAATTCGGCATCGGCATCAAGGAACTCTGGCAGGTGAAGCCCGAGCATCATCGCCAGGGCCTCGTGCAGCACTCCTTCGGCTGGCCGCTCGATCTCGCCACCGGCGGCGGCTCCTTCCTCTACCACATGGAAGACAATCAGGTCGTCGTCGGCTTCGTCGTCCATCTGAACTACAAGAACCCCTATCTCTCGC
Source organism: Rhizobium sp. CC-YZS058 (assembly GCF_034720595.1). Lineage (NCBI taxonomy): Bacteria > Pseudomonadati > Pseudomonadota > Alphaproteobacteria > Hyphomicrobiales > Rhizobiaceae > Rhizobium > Rhizobium sp. CC-YZS058. The sequence continues at coordinate 379,968 of NZ_JAYESJ010000003.1, forward strand.
CCTTCGAGGAATTCCAGCGTTTCAAGACGCATCCGAGCATCCGCGGTGTCTTCGAGGGCGGCAAGCGCATTTCCTATGGCGCACGCGCCATCACCGAAGGCGGCTACCAATCGGTGCCGAAACTGACCTTCCCCGGCGGCGCGCTGATTGGCTGCTCGGCCGGCTTCGTCAACGTGCCGCGCATCAAGGGCAGCCACAATGCCGTGCTCTCCGGCATGCTGGCGGCCGAGAAGATCGCTGCGGCAATCGCCGCCGGTCGTCAGAACGACGAGGTGGCCGAAATCGAAGCCGAGTGGCGCGCAGGCCCCATCGGCCGCGATCTCAAGCGGGTGCGCAACGTCAAGCCGCTCTGGTCGCGGTTCGGCACGGCGCTGGGCGTCGCCATGGGCGGCATCGATATGTGGATCAACCAGATCTTCGGCAGCTCGCCCTTCACGCTCAAGCACGGCAAGACCGATGCCGCGAGCTCGGAGCCCGCCGCCCGGCACCGGCCGATCGCCTATCCGAAGCCGGATGGCGTGCTCACCTTCGACCGTCTGTCCTCCGTGTTCCTGTCCAACACCAACCACGAGGAGGACCAGCCGGTTCACCTCAAGGTCAAGGACATGGAGCTCCAGAAGCGCTCCGAGCACGATGTCTATGCCGGTCCTTCGGCCCGCTATTGCCCGGCCGGGGTGTATGAATGGGTGGAAAAGGACGGCAACCCCGCCTTCGTCATCACCGCGCAGAACTGCGTCCACTGCAAGACCTGCGACATCAAGGACCCGAACGGCAACATCACCTGGGTCCCGCCGCAGGGCGGGGAAGGGCCGGTCTATCCGAATATGTGAGCAGGGCTCATGCAGGCGATTTCAAGTCGTTGGCAGGACTTCACGCTTTGGTTTATGCTGAACGAGCTACTGTAGCCGCTTGCGATCATCTGCGGGTTGGTGCGCGTCTTAACAATCGGATCCAAATCGTGTGCAGTCCCCGTCATGTCTTACGGCGGCGTTCTGGTCTGACCCGCTGGGCCCTGTACTGCCTTGTCAATCCCCCGTACCAAACCGCCTGAGAAGTCCGGCGAGGGCGGAGAAAAGAACGATCAGGCTGCCATAGACGAGCGCCGTGGGCACGAGACCATAGAGGCCGATCGACAAGCCGGCGAGCAGGGTCGGCAGGCCGAATGCGAGGTAGCTCAGCGTGAAGAGGGCTGCGAAGAGTTCGCCGCGTTCATGGGGCGCAACGATCGGCACGATCGAGCGCAGCACCCCATAGAAGCAGGTGCCAAAGCCGGTTCCCGCAATCGACAGGGCGAGGAGATAGGCCGGAAGCGAGGTCATTGCGATCGCTGCCAGCGTCAGCGCCGTGCCGAGCGCAAGGGCCGAGGTTCCGAACAGCGTCACGCTGCGCGACGAGCGGCCGCGAGCGCCAGCACAGGCAGCAGCCCCGACGCCGCACAGGATGACGATGACGATCGCCTGCGTCGTGTGATCTTCCGCGCCGAAGACGGCATGCACCAAGGGCGCGCCGAGTGCGAGATAGAGTCCGCCGGTCGCCCAGCCGGCGATGACAGCCGGCGCGCTGCGCCAGAAAGCTGTCGCTGCCGTTAGCGGCACGCCGATCCGCGGCAGAAGCGAGCGCCAGACGCCCTCGTAGCGTGGCGCGGTTTCCGGAACGGACCAGACAAGGAGGGCAAGCACGCTGCACCCGCCCACGAGTGCTCCGAAGACCGTGGCTTTCGCCGAGGAGGTCGCGTCCAGCAGCACGCCCGAGACAAGAGCGCCGAGAGCCAAGCCGCCAAGCGGAACGACAGAATTCCAGATGGAGGCGGACCCCGGCCTGTCCATTGGCTCAAAATCAACAACGGCCGCCGAGAGCGTCGACATGAGAAGGCCTGCGGCAACGCCCTGTAGCACCCGCGCCAGGATCAGGCCGGTGACATCCTGTGCATGCCAGAAGACAAAGAGGCTGGCCGCCATCAAAGCAAAGCCGGCCGAGATCACCGGGCGCCGGCCGATGT
>NZ_JAYESJ010000004.1 GCF_034720595.1 Rhizobium sp. CC-YZS058
TATTGATTGATTTCTTGCATATAAAAAAACACCCCAACCTCTTTTGAGATTGGGGTGTTTAGAATAATGAGCTGGCGATGACTTACTCTCACATGGGTAATCCCACACTACCATCAGCGCTAAGAGGTTTCACTTCTGAGTTCGGGAAGGGATCAGGTGGTTCACTCTTGCTATGGTCGCCAGCACAACTGTTTATGGATACTTGCTTGGGTCTTATTTGATGCCGAAGCGTTTTCCAAATCTGTAACAGACTGGGCTGAATTGAATCTTACTTTATCTGTTCATTTTAGCTAGAGGTATAACTAAATCAAGTTGTCTTGCATATTTAAGAATCGATTGATGCTTCATATACAACTGCTTGGGTGTTGTATAGTCAAGCCTCACGAGCAATTAGTATTGGTCAGCTTCACATATCACTATGCTTCCACATCCAACCTATCAACGTCCTAGTCTCGAACGGCTCTTTAGAGGACATAAAGTCCTAGGGAAATCTTATCTTGAGGTGGGCTTCACGCTTAGATGCTTTCAGCGTTTATCCCTTCCGAACATAGCTACCCAGCGATGCGACTGGCGTCACAACTGGTACACCAGAGGTACGTCCACTCTGGTCCTCTCGTACTAGGAGCAGATCCTCTCAAATTTCCAACGCCCACGACGGATAGGGACCGAACTGTCTCACGACGTTCTGAACCCAGCTCGCGTACCGCTTTAAAGGGCGAACAGCCCAACCCTTGGGACCGACTACAGCCCCAGGATGCGATGAGCCGACATCGAGGTGCCAAACCTCCCCGTCGATGTGAACTCTTGGGGGAGATAAGCCTGTTATCCCCAGGGTAGCTTTTATCCGTTGAGCGATGGCCCTTCCATACAGAACCACCGGATCACTAAGCCCGACTTTCGTCCCTGCTCGACTTGTGGGTCTCGCAGTCAAGCTCGCTTTTGCCTTTACACTCTACGCATGATTTCCGACCATTCTGAGCGAACCTTTGTGCGCCTCCGTTACTCTTTAGGAGGCGACCGCCCCAGTCAAACTGCCCACCAGACACTGTCCTCGTCCAGGATCACGGGACAGAGTTAGAACCTCAACATTACCAGGGTGGTATCCCAACGACGCCTCCACTGAAACTAGCGTTCCGGCTTCAAAGCCTCCTACCTATCCTGTACAAGTAGGTCAAAGTTCAATATCAAGCTGCAGTAAAGCTCCATGGGGTCTTTCCGTCTTGTCGCGGGTACCCTGCATCTTCACAGGTATTACAATTTCACTGAGTCTCTGGTTGAGACAGTGCCCCCATCATTACGCCTTTCGTGCGGGTCGGAACTTACCCGACAAGGAATTTCGCTACCTTAGGACCGTTATAGTTACGGCCGCCGTTTACTGGGGCTTCGATCAAGAGCTTCGCTTACGCTAACCCCATCACTTAACCTTCCAGCACCGGGCAGGCGTCACCCCCTATACGTCATCTTACGATTTTGCAGAGAGCTATGTTTTTGATAAACAGTTGCATGGGCCTGGTTTCTGCGGCTGTCGTCAGCTCAGAAGCGAGTTCCAGCACCAACAACAGCTCCTTCTCCCGAAGTTACGGGGTCATTTTGCCGAGTTCCTTAACCAGAGTTCTCTCGCTCGCCTTAGGCTACTCGTCCTGACTACCTGTGTCGGTTTGCGGTACGGTTCCTGTGTAACTGAAGCTTAGAGACTTTTCTTGGAAGTGTGACATCAACCACTTCGCTGTACAATTTCAGCTCCCCATCACATCTCAGCATAGAGTACCCGGATTTGCCTAAGATACATGCCTACATCCTTTCACCTGGACAACCAACGCCAGGCTGATTTAGCCTTCTGCGTCCTCTCATCGCATTACACAGAAGTACAGGAATATCAACCAGTTTTCCATCGACTACGCCTTTCGGCCTCGCCTTAGGTCTCGACTAACCCAGGGCGGACGAACCTTCCCCTGGAAACCTTAGTCTTACGGTGAATGGGATTCTCACCCATTTTTCGCTACTCATGTCGGCATTCTCACTTCTGATACCTCCAGCATGCTTCTCAACACACCTTCATCGCTTACAGAACGCTCTCCTACCACGTATACAAAGTATACATCCACAGCTTCGGTACATAGTTTTAGCCCCGGTACATTTTCGGCGCAGGGTCACTCGACTAGTGAGCTATTACGCATTCTTTAAAGGGTGGCTGCTTCTAAGCCAACATCCTAGTTGTCTATGCCTTCCCACATCCTTTTCCACTTAACTATGATTTTGGGACCTTAGCTGGTGGTCTGGGTTGTTTTCCTTTCGACGACGGATCTTAGCACCCGCAGTCTGACTCCCGGATAGTAATCATAGGCATTCGGAGTTTATCGGTTTGGTAAGTCGGGATGACCCCCTAGCCGAAACAGTGCTCTACCCCCTATGGTATTCGTCCGAGGCGCTACCTAAATACTTTCGGGGAGAACCAGCTATCTCCAGGCTCGATTGGAATTTCACCCCTACCCACAAGTCATCCCCTGGCTTTTCAACGACATGGGTTCGGTCCTCCAGTGAGTTTTACCGAACCTTCAACCTGCTCATGGATAGGTCACCTGGTTTCGGGTCTATACCCAGCAACTAAACGCCCTATTAAGACTCGCTTTCTCTACGGCTCCCCTCTACGGTTAACCTCGCTACTGAATATAACTCGCTGATTCATTCTACAAAAGGTACGCAGTCACCCACGAACGGGCTCCCACTGCTTGTATGCACACGGTTTCAGGATCTATTTCACTCCCCTACCGGGGTTCTTTTCACCTTTCCCTCACGGTACTGGTTCACTATCGGTCAGTAGGAGTATTTAGCCTTGGAGGATGGTCCTCCCGGATTCCGACAAGGTTTCACGTGCCTCGCCGTACTCGGCATCATTATGTGTGCCCTTTCGTGTACGGGAATATCACCCTCTACGTTCGCACTTCCCAGAGCGTTCCACTAAAACACACATAACTTAATGGGCTGATCCCCGTTCGCTCGCCGCTACTGAGGGAATCCAATTGATTTCTTTTCCTGCGGGTACTGAGATGTTTCAGTTCCCCTCGTTCGCCTTCAACACTATGTATTCATGTTGCAATACCTACCTTAAAGTAGTGGGTTCCCCCATTCAGACATCTCCGGATCAAAGCATACTTGCCGCCTCCCCGAAGCTTTTCGCAGGCTATCACGTCCTTCATCGCCTCTGACTGCCAAGGCATCCACCACGTGCCCTTAATAACTTGACTATACAACCCCAAACAGTCGATGTTACCTACAAGTTAGTAACTTCAACATTTGAGTTTAGAGCACTGTGCACTTAAGCACTGTACAGCTTCAATCTAAATTCACATACCAAAACGCTTGATTCAGTTAATTTGCTAGTTCTCAATTCATCTAGATTAATTGCTTAACCTAAACTCTTGAGTGAACAATTTATTTCAGACTCAATTTTCCAATCTGTTAATGAGTTAATGTGTCTTCGTCAGATCACACTAATTACCGTGATAATGAAATCACAGAAGTTAATAAACCAAGATCTCAATCTTTATTTACTAATTTCTGTAATCCGAACTTATCTTAAGTTCTGGTGGAGACTAGGAGAGTCGAACTCCTGACCTCCTGCGTGCAAAGCAGGCGCTCTACCAACTAAGCTAAGTCCCCAGCTTACATCATCAATCATGTATCTTTTATCTATAACTTCAACCAGTCAAAGTCATGGTGGGTCTGACAAGACTTGAACTTGTGACCCCACGCTTATCAAGCGTGTGCTCTAACCAACTGAGCTACAGACCCTCAGATACATCTATGAAGAACAACTTGTTGTGGATTCTTCCAATCGTCAATCTTTCGTTAAGGAGGTGATCCAGCCGCAGGTTCCCCTACGGCTACCTTGTTACGACTTCACCCCAGTCATCGGTCCCACCGTGGTAACCGCCCTCTTTGCAGTTAGGCTAGCTACTTCTGGTGCAACAAACTCTCATGGTGTGACGGGCGGTGTGTACAAGGCCCGGGAACGTATTCACCGCGGCATTCTGATCCGCGATTACTAGCGATTCCGACTTCATGTAGGCGAGTTGCAGACTACAATCCGAACTGAGATCGGCTTTTAGAGATTAGCTTCACATCGCTGTGTAGCAACCCTTTGTACCAACCATTGTAGCACGTGTGTAGCCCTGGTCATAAGGGGCATGATGACTTGACGTCGTCCCCACCTTCCTCCAGTTTGTCACTGGCAGTCTCCTTAAAGTTCCCATCCGAAATGCTGGCAACTAAGGAAAAGGGTTGCGCTCGTTGCGGGACTTAACCCAACATCTCACGACACGAGCTGACGACAACCATGCACCACCTGTATCTAGATTCCCGAAGGCACCAATCCATCTCTGGAAAGTTTCTAGTATGTCAAGGCCAGGTAAGGTTCTTCGCGTTGCATCGAATTAAACCACATGCTCCACCGCTTGTGCGGGCCCCCGTCAATTCATTTGAGTTTCAGTCTTGCGACCGTACTCCCCAGGCGGTCTACTTAATGCGTTAGCTGCGCCACTAAAGCCTCAAAGGCCCCAACAGCTAGTAGACATCGTTTACGGCATGGACTACCAGGGTATCTAATCCTGTTTGCTCCCCATGCTTTCGTACCTCAGCGTCAGTAATAGGCCAGATAGCCGCCTTCGCCATCGGTATTCCTCCAGATATCTACGCATTTCACCGCTACACATGGAATTCTACTATCCTCTCCCATACTCAAGCTCACCAGTTTCCAATGCAATTCCCAAGTTAAGCCGGGGCTTTCACATCCGACTTAATAAGCCGCCTACGCTCGCTTTACGCCCAGTAAATCCGAATAACGCTCGCACCCTCCGTATTACCGCGGCTGCTGGCACATAGTTAGCCGGTGCTTATTCTGCGAGTAACGTCCACTATCTCTAGGTATTAACTAAAGTAGCCTCCTCCTCGCTTAAAGAGCTTTACAACCAGAAGGCCTTCTTCACACACGCGGCGTTGCTGGATCAGGGTTCCCCCCATTGTCCAATATTCCCCACTGCTGCCTCCCGTAGGAGTCTGGGCCGTGTCTCAGTCCCAGTGTGGCGGATCATCCTCTCAGATCCGCTACAGATCGTCGCCTTGGTAGGCCTTTACCCCACCAACTAGCTAATCCGACTTAGGCTCATCTATTAGCGCAAGGTCCGAAGATCCCCTGCTTTCTCCCGTAGGACGTATGCGGTATTAGCATCCCTTTCGAGATGTTATCCCCCACTAATAGGCAGATTCCTAAGCATTACTCACCCGTCCGCCGCTAGGTCCAGTAGCAAGCTACCTTCCCCCGCTCGACTTGCATGTGTTAAGCCTGCCGCCAGCGTTCAATCTGAGCCATGATCAAACTCTTCAGTTAAAATCATTTTGTACCTTATTTATAGACAAGGTGCCAATTCTGGCTCATCAATTACTGACTTAAATTTCGCTCAAATAAACTTCGAGTAATTTAAACCAATCAATCAATGAAAATTATTTCGATTAATCAATCAGTAAAAATCCACACAAGTTGTTCTTCAATTCTCTTAATGATCTTCTTACTGGTTCGTCACCAGCAAGCTAGGTCGGCTATATTACTCTTAATCTCTTAAAAGTCAACAGGTAATTTCGATATTTTTAAAACTTATTCTCTAAACCAACTCATCATCAAATTCATCACTTAAAGCAACCAATCTAATCACAAGTAACTGTTTTTCAACAAGTTTCTATCTGCATCACCGCCGATGGATGTGCATTATAGACC